>JAIRLY010000358.1 GCA_031259075.1 Dysgonamonadaceae bacterium
CTCGTATCAAATCTCGTACACGTTCTGCTACGAGACCCGTTAATACTGATTTGCGATATTTTGTTATCCAAACTATGTGATATTTACAATCGTATGTCGTATGACTCGTTTTTCTATATTTTTGCATCCTTTTTTGTTTGCAAATATAATGCCTTTTTTTAAACTAAAGTCTGCGCCTAAAGGCGAGGGATTTTCCCCCAGACGGAGACATTAACAAATTTTTTCAGGATTGACAGAGTTTTTTATTTTTGGACAGAAAAATACAACTTACAACTCTTAATGCAATTCCACATTTTTAAGTATTTACAATTACATTTGTTATATTCCAAAAAAAAGTTGTATCTTTGGTGGCAAAAATGTAAATTAGGATTGAACAATATGAATGAGATAAATGTAAGTAATGTAAATAATGACTGAGTAATATGGGGTTTTCAGTAGATAATATTATATTGATAGGTTCTTTGCTGTTATTTATCAGCATCATAGCTGGTAAAACGGGATACAGATTTGGTGTTCCTATTTTGGTTTTGTTCCTCGGTGTGGGCATGTTATTTGGAAATGACGGATTTGGTTTGGAATTTTCGAATCCCGAACATGCTCAATTTATTGGACTACTCGCATTGAATACTATTTTGTTTTCCGGCGGCATGGACACCAAATACGTCGAAATACGACCGGTAATAGTTCACGGCATTACCCTTGCAACATTGGGCGTACTGCTTACAGCACTGATAACCGGTGTATTCGTTTATTTCCTTACTCGACACATTTTCTCTGCTATAACATTTTCTTTTCTCGAAGCCATGCTTTTAGCGTCGGTAATGTCGTCGACAGATTCGGCTTCGGTTTTTGCAATACTTGGAGCTAAAGGGTTGGCGCTCAAAGAACGGCTAAAACCGCTATTGGAACTTGAAAGCGGCAGTAACGACCCCATGGCATACTTGCTTACTATCACTTTTATACAGTTGCTGAAAATCGGCGACGAAAGCAGTTTGTGGGTAATAGCAGCGAATTTCGTTCTGCAACTTACTGTCGGGGCCATTCTCGGGTATGTTTTCGGACGCATTATTGTGAAGTTAATCAACAAAATCAATCTTGATAACGAAGCGTTGTACCCTGTTTTGATGCTGACAGTCCTGTTCATGATATATTCAATAACAAACGACTTGAAAGGGAACGGATATTTAGCGGTATATATCAGCGGATTAGTTATCGGAAATTCCATATTTGTTCATAAAAAGACCTCCAAAAAGTTCATGGATGGTATGACATGGCTTTTTCAGATAGTTATGTTCCTAACACTCGGTTTGTTGGTCCGTCCATCGGAATTACTTCCGATTGCGACTATCGGTTTGGCAATAAGTCTGTTCATGATATTTTGCGCCCGTCCTCTTGCTGTTTGGATTTGTCTTTTACCCTTGAAGCGTATGTCGAACAAAGCTCGTCATTACGTGTCGTGGGTCGGGTTACGTGGCGCCGCACCCATTTTGTTTGCAACGTATCCATGGACGGCTAATCTACCTAACGCGCATATAATCTTCAATATCGTCTTCTTTGTCACGCTTGTTTCCTTATTGTTACAAGGTACTACTGTTCCTGTCGTAGCCAAATGGCTCGGCTTGATTGGCGAAAAACATACTCAAAATAAACTTGCGACATTCGACGTTGATTTTCCCGACGATATAAAGTCAAGTATGTCCGAAATCACTCTTACCGAGGAACATCTGACTCGCGGCAACAGAATAATGGATATGCCAATGCCGGAAAAAACTTTGGTTGTCATGGTCAAACGCGAAGAACATTATTTTGTGCCTACAGGCTCTACTGAACTCGAACCGGGTGATATTCTGCTGATTATATCCGACAACGAACGAAGTTTGAAAGAAACGTATGCAAAAATGGGAATAAAAACCTGAATCGAATTACGTTCATTTCCAATCACTCACATACATGTATAAAAACAAAAACAACCTCGGTAAATATCACCGAGGTTGTTTCCGATATTAAGGAGAAATCCTTTTTTCTGTTAGATTTTACCAACCAAATCAATACTTGGTTTCAGGGTAGCGTCTCCTTTCTTCCATTTTGCAGGACATACTTCGCTGGGGTGAGCTGCCACAAATTGCGCTGCTTCCACTTTTCTTATCAGTTCGTCGGCGTTACGACCAATGCCATTGTCATGGATTTCAGCGATTTTAATTTGTCCCTCGGGGTTAACAAGGAACGTTCCGCGATAAGTTAAACCTTCTTCTTCAATCAGCACGCCAAGTGCGCGGCTCAAAACGCCGGTAGGGTCTGCCAACATCGGATATTTGATTTTGCGGATAGTTTCCGAAGCATCGTGCCATGCTTTGTGAACAAAATGAGTATCGGCGCTTACAGAATAAACCTCTACGCCAAGTTCTTGGAGTTTAGGATATTTGTCTGCCATGTCCCCTAATTCGGTAGGACAAACGAAAGTGAAATCAGCAGGATAGAAAAAGAAAATCGCCCATTTTCCTTTAACATCATTGCTACTTACGGTTCTGAAACTTCCGTTTTGATACGCCTGTAATTTAAATTCAGGCAATTGGGAATTAATAATCGGTTGCATATTCTTTATGTTTTTAAAAATTATTAAACATTAAACTAATTTTTGACAAAGGTAATGCACATATTTCTATCAACCAAATCAATATTTTTTATGATTGCATCAATAAAACCTATCGCATACATAGCGTTGATTATAAGCTATAATCAAATATATCGTAATGTTATTAAAAATGCTTTTCCTCTATTTTTTATTAATATTCTCAGCAAGTTTTTTGACGAAATTTAACGTGCTGTTGAATTTTGGAATGAAACCCGAAGTTCGCAGAAAAGCCTTTGATAGCAATAGAAAAAATCTGCGAAAATCATGATAATCTGCGTCATCTGCGTGCTAAAAGGGAGGTGATGTTCAATTTTTTTTATTCAAATACGACTTCAACGCTTTCCAGTTATAAATCACATGATAGACTGCAAGAATAATAAACAACAGCCCTGTAATAAAATGTATAAGTTTGACAATAAACTCAGCTTTTTCGCCGATAAATTGGTCGAACACAGCAATTAACCCTGTAATTGCAAGCAAAATCACATCGAAGAATAACATTACCGAAACCAGCGCTCTTTTTTTCATACTTTTTTGATTATATGCATGATTTATATTCAGATAATAAAAACAGTTTCCTGTTGTTGAAGTCGGGTTAATTCAACGCTTCGTTTCCAGAGGTTGGCGGCATTCGCCTTGCTGTACGACAGTTCGGATGAGGGGATTTCTTTCGTTCTGTCAAAATATTTTCCTGTAATTCCTTCATATTTAGCATTTGTCATATATTCAGCTAATAGTTTGCCCGATATTGCAGCCGAACTGTGCATTCCTAAAAGACGGGCAAGCAGGGGCGCAAGCTGTTTCAACAGTTTTTCGGCGGTATTTTTGGGTTTTGCAAGTCCCGTGTCTGCCATAAATCCCGGATTAAAGGCATTGACGGTGATGTTTTTGTCGGTTTCCGAACGTAATTTTGCGGACAGTTCATACACGCAATAGATGTTGCAAAGTTTTGTAAAAGAATATTTTGTATTGTGACTGTATTTATTTGGACGGGCAAATTCTAGTGCATCGGTGTAGCGGATTTTGGCAATGAAAGCAGGCGGATTGTGCTGGTCGCTGCTCACAAAGATAATTCGACCGTCCTGCATGTTTTTCAGCAGGAGGTTGGCTAACAGGAAATGACCCAAATGCCCTGTTGCGAAAGTCATATCGAAACCGTCTTCCGCAGGTTTTTCGCCACAGGAAATGGCATTGCAAACAACGCCGTACAAAGGAGGCAATTTTTGCGAAACAAATGTTGCTGCGAAACTCCTGACCGACTGCAACGACGACAAGTCGAGCGGAAGAGAATAGATACCCGTGTTTTGCGTCTCCGAAACAAGCTGTTTTACCGCTGCCTCAGATTTTTCGACGTTCCGGCTTGCAATAACGACGTTGTTGCTTCCGCTTTGCAAGGCAATATTCCTGGCGCATTGATAGCCCAATCCCGAATTGCCGCCTGTGATAATGAATGTTTTCCCGTCCATATTCTACTATTTTGAAAAGATAACTGACATACTAAATAATTGACGAACTCAACAGTTTGAACAAAATTTTATTTCAAACCGTTTTTGCCTTGCTTCGTATGTGGTTCAGCATTTTATTAAACATCTCTACATCAATGCTGCTCAAGCCCTCGGACAAAACGGAGAACAGTTCGTTTGCCCTGTCGTTGATTTCGTAAATAAACTGTTTTCCTTCGTCGGTGATACTGATAATATTCCGCCGCCTGTCGTTTGCGGCAATCGTCCGTTGCAGCAACCCTTTCTTTTCCAGATTGTCGATATGCCGAAGCACAGCCGATTTGTCTTTCTTGACGATTTCGGCAATGTCCTGCTGAATCAGGTCGGACTTGTAATAAACTGCCAGCAGTATGCCCATCGCTTCGGTCGGCACATCAACGCTCAAATCCGTAACAAACCGCTTGAATACAAGCTGAATCTCCTTAGCCGTGAACGCAAGATTGAATAATGTATTGTCCATATTTTTATCCATCATTTTGGGTGCAAAGGTAAAATAAATAGTTGAGATGGGCAACTATTTATCGGATATTACATACACACAGGCTTTTCCTTTTCCAATCATTGCCAAAATCTGTTCATCACGCAAGTATTGCAGGTCTTTTTTAATTGTGTTTATGGGTATTTCCTTGAAATGGGCGGAAATGTCGCCCACTTTCACGGGTTGATTTTGGGCAATAAAATCTGCGATTTGTTTTTGCCGTTCATTCAGATAACCGCCTTTCTGCTTGAAAACGTTGTATTTCTGTTCCAGTTTTTCGGTCAGCGATTTCAAACTTTCCAAAAAGAAAAGCATCCACAGCGAAATTTGTTCATTTCCGGTATTACGGTTGCGCTGTCCGCTCATCAATGCCTCGTAATATGCTTTTTTGTGCTGCTCAACATGCTTTTCGAACGAAACATACTGTATAAATTCGTATCCGTTTTGCAGCAGGCAAAGCGTTGTAAGCAAGCGGGACAACCTGCCGTTTCCATCCTGAAAAGGGTGTATGCTCAAAAATTCATAAACGAACAGGGCAATGATTAGAAGCGGGTGAATTTCTTTTGCAATCAGCTGTTCATTAACCCATTCCAGCAACTCGTGCATTTCGCTTTCTACCAGAGCCGGTTCGGTGGTAGCAAAAACAGTACGCTGTTCTCCCGTCGGGTAAGTGGCTACAACTTTGTTCGACAAATGCTTGTAGCAGCCACGATGCCGCCCGTCTTTGTGGCTGTATTTGAGCAAAAGCTGATGTAATTGCTTGATATGGCTTTCCGACAATTTCAGGTCGGCGTAATTGTCGAAAATCAGTTCCAACACCTCATAGTAACCGACAACTTCCTGTTCATCGCGAGTTTGCATTTTTGTTATCCTGATATTTTCCAGCAGTTCCTGCACTTCTTTATCGGTCAGCGTTGCACCTTCAATACGGGTCGAAGAACCAATACTTTCTATCGTGGCAATCCGGCGTAACTCTTTCAGATAGCGGTTTTCCCATTTTTCCACAATATTCCATTTCCCCTTGAACCCGTCAAGTATTCCAATTAATAGCAAAACTCTTTGATTTACTCGAAAATCAAAATGTAACTTTTTAATAAATTTATCCATATCGTATCCGTATTATATCTATAAAATCAAAATGCAAAGGTATGAAATATTTAAATCATATCCGTATTGTCCTTGGCTCGAAGCAGGGAACAACTGTTTGCATATTGTTTGTTTTGAGATTCTGGGATAATGTGTTATAAGTTCATTTCATCATCTTTATTTGTTGTTGCCGGATAAGCCTCTATGCGTTCTTTTTGTGGAATTGACGGATATGAAAGAATTTCGCTTTCGCTTGTTTCGTAATTTCAATATACTTACTTTGATAGTAGATTTCGTCAAGCCATGTTTTTGCCCAACTGCGATAATCTCCGTATGTGTCCCAATAATCTAAATCAAGATTGTAAGGCGGGTCTATCAAAACTAATTGAACGGAATTGTCGGGCATCTTTTTTAAGAATTGTACGGCATCTTGAATATAAATACCATGCAAACTTTTTTCAAACCCCAATGATTTAGGCGCACGGTTTATTCTGTCCCTGCGCTGAAAGCAGGGTCGTTTGCTCCTTCGCAGTTTATAATG
>JAIRLY010000369.1 GCA_031259075.1 Dysgonamonadaceae bacterium
AATTTTACCCCCCCCCCCCCCCCCACCCCAAGAAAAAAAGATCGCGATCGGGGACGAAAGGATCCTGGAATTTGGAGAAACAAAATTCATCAAAGGCAGCAGGTCTAACGAAGATTTGCTTCAAGTTGCTGATTTTACCAGACTTTATCTTGATTCCCCGATGCCGGACAATTTAAAGTTGGATAATATTTTGTTGTATATTACACGACAAACATTATCGAGAATTTTGTTAATGGACGAATTATACAAAAAATTCATAGATGTCCAGGGTATTATCTGCGAATTCGGCGTTTTTTATGGGGCTAATTTGGCATTATATGAAGCGTTTCGAGGCTTATATGAACCGTATAATATAACACGGAAAATCGTAGGCTTCGATACTTTTGAAGGGTTCCCTAATATAAACAAAAAAGATGGCGAGTCTGAAATTGTCCAGAAGGGCGCATATTCTACGACTAAAGGGTATGAAGAATATCTGGAACAAGTATTGTTATATCATGAAAAGCAATCGCCTGTTTCGCATAAAAAGAAGTTTGAGTTGATTAAGGGAGATGCGACTAAAACGGTGAAGGAATACTTCAACAAATATCCTGAAACAATAGTGGCATTTGCCTATTTTGATTTTGATTTGTATGAGCCGACAAAAGAGTGTCTTGAGACAATCATCCCGCATCTGTCAAAAGGCGCTATAATTGGTTTTGATGAATTGAACCATCATGAATTTCCCGGTGAAACAAGGGCATTTGATGAAGTTTTAGGGCTAAATAAACAAGTCATACATCGAAGCCGTACTAATCCTTACACGTCATATATATTATATGAATAGAAAAGTAAGGCTTCAGGATCGTAAAACGATGCTTAAAAGCCTGCCGGATTTTATTCCTGTATCATTCAGTTTTGATACGACTGGAAATGGTTTAGTTATATGCTGAAAACAGAAATCGAAAAGTATAAAAACAAGGCAAAACAACTGCGAAAAGATATTCTCAAGATGACCACAAAGGCTAACGCGGGACATGTAACATCGTCTTTTTCGTGCACGGAACTTTTTGTTGCGTTATATTACGGTGGATTGTTGAAATACGATGCTGATAATCCCAAATGGGAAAATAGGGATTATTTTATCTACAGTAAAGGACACGCTAGTCCTATAATTTATTGTGTGCTAGCCGACCTTGGTTTCTTTCCAAAAGAAGAACTTGATTTTTTTGCACAGGCTGGTGGTAAGTTTGGAGTTCTCCTAAAGGCTGATGTTCCCGGGGTGGAGATTACCTCCGGGTCTTTGGGGCATGGTCTTGGCATTGCGGCAGGTATAGCCGAAGGTTTTGTCCTTGATAAAAAAAAGAATAAAGTATTTTGTATGCTTGGCGATGGGGAATGTCGGGAAGGTTCAGTTTGGGAAGCCGCTATGCACATAGGTTCAAGAAATCTTAGAAATATTATAACCATAGTAGACAAAAACCAATTGGCTGCGGTTCATTTTACAGAAGAAGAGGCTCCCATTGAACCGCTTGACAAGAAATTTGAAGCCTGCGGGTTTGAAGCGTTCCGTATAAACGGCCATAATTTTTCTGAGATATTTTCAGCCTTTAACGAGGTAGAGAGGCGGAATGTTCCCTGTGTTATTATCGCGGAAACCACAAAAGGTAAAGGCGTCTCCTTTATCGAAAACAAACCGCTTATGCATGGTTGTGCCGTAGGAGAGAGGGATTTAGAAAAGGCGCTTGCGGAAGTCGAAAAAGGTTTGTTATATGAGTAATTTAAATATAAAACCCATGCGGGACGCTTTTTTTGAGCGTATATATGAATTGGCTAAATTGGATAAGGACATAGTTATTGTTTCGGCAGACATGGCAGCGCCAGCGCTTGATGTATTCAGGAAAGAATTTAAAGACAGATTTATAAATGTTGGAATTTCAGAGCAGAACGCTATACTTGTTGCGGCAGGTTTAGCATTGACTGGTAAAAAGCCAATAGCTTATGCTATAACACAGTTTATCTCATTGCGCGTATTCGAACAAATACGTATATATTCCTGTGGAATGAATTTGCCTATGTCGATAGTCGGCGTTGGAGCGGGAGCGGGCTATTACGAATCAGGTCCAACTCACCACATTATCGAGGACATCTCGGTTATGAGAACGCTTCCAAATTTAAAGATATATAATGCTTCAGATCAGGAATCAGCACGGGCATTTGCGGATATGGCAGTTGATGGGATAGGACCAAAGTATATGCGTCTTGATCGTGACAAAATAGGTGGTTTACATAACCTCAATGAGCAATATAATACAGGAATTAGTATACTTGGATCACTTGGTACTGTTAATATTATAACAACAGGGAATATGGTAAAAATGGCACTTGATGTACGGGATAAACTGAAAGATGAGGGAATAAAGATTGGTGTGGCAGATATATACCGTTTGCCTATCGATGAAAATGAATTGTTTCCAATATTACGTTCTTCACAGATTTTAGTTGCCCTTGAAGAACATACATTAGCCGGCGGATTAGGAAGTTATCTATTGGAAATACTGAATGATAATGGTATACCAATGTTAATAAAACGACTTGGAATGGATACTAAAATGGGTTACGCAGGTTGTTATAATTATGGTGGTAGGGAAGCGATTCGCGGGGAGTTCGGGATAGACATGAGTAATATTATTGCTTTTATAAAAACTATTTA
>JAIRLY010000001.1 GCA_031259075.1 Dysgonamonadaceae bacterium
TTTCCGTCTCCGGTAAAGACAACCGGCTTTTATTAAACGATGAGAAAAATGATTTTTTTAATTCAAAAAGCTGTCTTTACCTTCGACCGGAATAAACTAGTGATATAGGCGGCGGCGTCCATTCTTAACTCATAACTCTTAGTTCTTAGTTCGCTTCAGGTCCCAAAGAGAAGCGGTTTAAAAATATGAAGCGTGGGACTTCAACTTTATTTGTTTGAAGAGGCCTTAGACTGCCCACGATTACAAATAAGTTATACCCACGCATCCAACGTGAGCGTTGACTAACTTATTCTTGTAATCGTTGAAATTGTCTAAGTTTCTTCAAACAAGAATATAAGCTAACGCTTTCTTAATTAATATGTAATGTTAAAATAATTTCTGTTTTCTTATGAAAAAATGTTATTTTATATTTAAAAACCGAACAAAATTAGTTAGATTTTTTGAAATAAAAAATAGAAAGTTAAATTTTCTTATCCAAAACTCAAGCTATAAGATTATAATTTTTTCGTTACCGAATAAGATATAGATAAGAAAAAAAGGCCTTCCCTCACGGGAGTGCCTTTTCCATTACACTTTGAACACATCTTTAACAACTATCTCATAAAGACTTTTAGAATGGTTGGTTTTGTTTTTTAAGCCCTTGGTATTTTGACGAAACAAAGCTACGGACAAATTCGTTAATACGAATGACGGAAATCAAAAAGCTTGTGACAAATTTAGTAATTTATATGACAAATATCAAAATTAATTTTACTTTTGTGCCGAAATTCGATAAAATATGGGAACAGTTAAGATAAAATTATGTTTTTTGAGTTTATTTATTGTATTTAGCGGTTTTTGCCAAAATCAAATTGAAGATAGTTTATTACTTGAATTACCGGTAGCTCGAGGCGAAACTCGATTAAAAATTCTTCATCATCTTCAACAAAATTTTCTTTATCTTTCCAAAGATTGGTATTATAACAATTTTTTATTGGAAGAGGCAAAAAAACAGGGAAATCTTAAATACGAATCGATAGCGCTAACTAACCGCGTCGCATACTTTCATGTTTACAATATTGATAGTACGCTTTATTATGCTAAAATAGCAGAAGATTTTACGTTTAAGCATAAATTTTATAAAGATTTATTTTTAGTGAAAGAAATGGTCGTCTTACGTTACATGTCGGAAGGCTATTACAGTATAGGACTTAAACGGGCTTTGGAAATGTATGAAATGGCCAAAGCAACGAAAGACGAGCAGGCACAAGCAACAGCGCTCCTTTCGATCGGAGACTCCTACCGGAATTTGGAAGAATTTGACGAAGCTATTCATTATATAAAGGAAGCCCGGAGGATGACGATTCCTCAAAATGACGCCCCTTATAGAGTTTTGACTTGTTATCTTGGGTTATTATGGGCGTATACAAGTAAAAATGATTATGAGAATATGGCCGTATATATGGATTCCCTTTATACCGAAACACAAAAAATAAAAGAAAAGTATCCACAATACAATTTGACCGATTATGAAGTGCCCAGTCTGTTATGTTATGCAATTTATTATATAAAAGAAAAACGCCTGAACGAGGCAGAAAAAATTATTCTGGATTTGGAAAAAATTTTGCAGGAACGAAATATTCCTTTTTTTGTTTTTCTGTTAAATAAAATGAAAGTACAATATTATGCCGCCCTGAAAGATTATGCAAAAGAAAACGATTTTTTTCAAATCGCTTATTCATATAGCATGGAAAATCGTTTCGACAAGCACACAAAGGAATTATTGAAGTTTCATGCAGAAATGTTGAATGCACAAGGATTATACGAAGAAGCAAATCAATTTTACCAAAAATTGCAAGCACATACCGACTCTATCAATCACGAACAGTTTTATTATGAAATTAATCAACTCCGAATGGATTACGAACTGGATAAGCGGGAAGATGAAATTAATCAGCAAAAGAGAGAATTAAACCTCCGTTTTTCGTTCAATATTGTATTGATTATTCTTTCCTGTCTATTATTTTTGGCTATTCGGATGATTTGGATAAACTCAAAATCCATCCGAAGCAAAAATTTCCATCTTTTTAATCAAATAAAAGAACTGACACAAACTAAAATGGAATTGTTAGCGTTTAAAGATACAATGCGAATAAAGATGGATCCTATACTAAGCGCCGTTTCCGATTTACAAAATACTCTTTTCGAACGCGTCGAAGATTATATGAATACGGAAAAACCTTATATAAGTAGTGAGTACGGAAGAAAAAACCTCATTGCGGATATGAATACCAATGAAGTTTATCTTTCCAAAGCGATCCGCTCTGCGGTAAATATGACTATCCAGGAATACATAAATAACCAAAGGATAGAATATGCAAAAGTGTTGCTCCTTCAAGATATGAGCCAGACCATCGAAGCGGTTGCCATGGATGCCGGTTTTACAACTATCCGGAATTTTTACCGGCTTTTTAAAGATGCTTACGGCATGTCGCCGTCCGAATTTCGAAATTACGTGAAAGATAATTTATAAAACGCAAAATGTCACTACAAACTTATTACAATCAAACGATCGAAGAAGTGGCTGAAGAGCTTAATACTTCTATTTCCGAAGGACTTACAAAAACAGAGGCTTATTCTCGTTTGGAAAAATTCGGATACAACGAATTTCAAAAGAAAAAAAACAAAAGTCTGTTAGCTAAATTCTGGGCACAATTCAAAAGTTTCATGATTTTTATCCTGATCATCGCCGCTATTATCTCCGGAATAACCGGTTATCTTCAAGGCGAAGGATTTACGGATGCTATTATTATTCTAATTATTGTAGTTGTAAATGCCGTCATTGGCGTACTGCAGGAAGATAAAGCGGAAAAATCCTTGGAAGCATTGGAAAAGATGGCCGCTCCTCAATGTAAAGTAATACGCGAAGGAAAAGTATTAACCGTCGAATCGCGAAAATTAGTTCCGGGTGATTTAGTCATTTTAGATACAGGCGACTCCATTCCTGCCGATTTACGTTTAACGGAAGCTGTTAATCTGAAAATTCAGGAAGCCGCTCTCACCGGAGAATCAGTCCCGGAAGAAAAATTCACTCAAGCCATTTTAAAAAAAGAAGCCCTGTTGGGTGACCGTGGCAATATGGGTTTTTCATCTACCAATGTTGTTTATGGACGAGGAAAAGGAATCGTTATCGGAACGGGAATGGATACGGAAGTCGGCAAAATAGCGGCGATGATTCAAGCAGTTCCCGACCAACAAACGCCTCTTCAACAAAAACTCGACAAATTGGGTCGGCACTTGGGAACAGGCGCTTTGATCATCTGCGCCCTCATTTTTGCCGTAGGCGTTTGGCATGGAAATAGCTTGTTGTCTATGTTTATGATTGCCGTCAGCTTGGCCGCCGCAGCTATTCCGGAAGGATTACCTGCCGTCTCAACCATTGTATTAGCCGTAGGCGTGCAACGACTGGCTAAGCGAAACGCTATTGTACGAACACTTCCTTCGGTGGAAACACTGGGCAGCACCAATGTCATTTGTTCAGATAAAACAGGCACGCTTACTCAAAATAAGATGACGGTCGTCAAACTTTTTGCCGGCGATAAAGTCGCAGAAGTTGAACAACTGCAAACGGACGGAACGCTTTCCGATACTCAAAAGCAATTGATACGAATTGCCGTTTTTGCCAACGATGCTAAACTCTCGGAAGAAAAAGATCGCTATACAACAACCGGCGATCCTACCGAAACGGCGCTCATTGATTGTGGACTGAAATTCGGTTTCAACAAAAACGGAATGGAAAAAGAACACGAACGAATCGCTGAAATACCTTTCGACTCCGAACGCAAACTGATGACTACCGTTCATCGTTGGGACAGCACACGCGCCGTGGTTTACACAAAAGGAGGATTGGATGAATTGCTGGACTGTTGTTCCAAAATTTCAGAAAACGGGAAAATAATCCCGTTAACCGAAGCGCATAAAAACACTATCAGGGAAACCAATGTCCGTTTAGCGGAAAGTGCATTGCGCGTTTTGGCGATGGGATATAAAAAGTTGGAAATTCTCCCTTCTAAAATAGATCGCGATACTTTGGAAAACGATTTGATTTTTACCGGAATGGTAGGAATGATTGATCCGCCCCGCCCCGAAGTAAAAACGGCTGTCCTCAAGTGCCGACATGCCGGCATTAAACCGGTCATGATTACCGGCGACCATTTGATTACTGCGGTAGCGATTGCAAAACAACTGAATATATTGCGCGACAACGAATTGGCAATTACCGGTTCCGACGTGGAAAAAATGACGGACGTCGAATTGAGAGAAAAAGCGCATCATATCTCCGTTTATGCGCGGGTTTCTCCGGAACACAAAGTGCGGATTGTAAAAGCATTTCAAGCCAATGGCGATGTTGTCGCCATGACCGGCGACGGAGTGAACGACGCTCCCGCCCTGAAATTAGCCGACATTGGAGCGGCGATGGGTATTGTAGGCACAGACGTATCTAAAGAAGCGGCCGATATTGTTCTGACGGACGATAATTTCTCGACCATTGTATCGTCCGTAGAAGAAGGTCGCCGGATTTACGATAATATCCTGAAAGCCATTGAGTTTTTGCTTTCCTGCAATGTAGGCGAAATCATCGTATTATTTGTAGCGGTTATGGCCAATTGGGCGACCCCGCTGCTACCGATTCATATTTTATGGATTAATCTGGTGACCGACAGTTTGCCTGCATTGGCACTGAGCGTCGATCCTGCTGGCAAGGGCGTGATGAACCGAAAACCGATTGATTCCCAAAAATCAATCTTAAATAAAAAATTCTCATCCTTAGTAATCTTACAAGGTATCATGATCGGCGCTTTATCGTTGACGGCCTACCAAATCGGATTGCATACGACGCCGGTTGCCGAAGATGCGGTAGACGTTGCCCGGGCCATGTGCTTTGCCGTCTTGGCATTTACTCAGTTGACGCATGTATTCAATGTTCGTTCTCATTCACATTCCTCGTTCCATAACTTTTGCAGCAATAAATTTTTATTGGGAGCGATTGCCGTTTCGGCAGGATTGATGTTTATGGTATTGGAAATTCCCTATCTTCACGATTTATTCCATATTTCCCATCTAACGGATGCACAATGGATTTGGGTAGCTGTTTTGTCGATCGCTCCCATTCCGGTTGTCGAATTTGTTAAAGGTCTCAG
>JAIRLY010000042.1 GCA_031259075.1 Dysgonamonadaceae bacterium
TCCGGAAATTTTTCCGGAGTGATGAATTTTGTGAAAAAATCGTCCCTCGTGTTAGTTTGCTTTCTGATGAGCGCAGGGTTGATTTTTGCACAAAACAAACAGGTAACCGGTCTGGTTAAAGACAATACCGGCGAACTTGTTGTGGGCGCTTCGGTGGTTGTCAAAGGAACAACAATAGGAGTTCTTACCGATTCCGAAGGAAAATTTTCGCTTGATGTTCCCGAAACGGCAACTGCGATAGTTGTCACTTACATCGGGTTTAAAGAAAAAGAAGTAGATGTAGCTCCGTATCTGGAGATTATTCTGGAGCCTGATGTGTCGGCTTTGGACGAAGTGGTCGTTGTGGCGTACGGAACAGCCAAGAAAAGCGCTTTTACAGGCTCTGTGGCTACTGTAAAATCCGCAGATTTAGGGAAACGCCAAGCAGCCAATATATCTAAATCTTTGCAGGGAACCATGTCCGGCGTACAAGTGGTAAGCACTTCGGGTCAACCGGGAACCGCCGCCACAATCCGTATTCGTGGAGTAGGGTCTATTTCGGCAAGTTCAAACCCGCTATATGTAGTAGACGGTATTCCGATAGAAAGTTCGCTCAGTTCGATTAACTCTGCGGATATCGAGTCTATCACTACGTTGAAAGATGCGGCGGCTAACTCTCTTTACGGCGCTCGCGGCGCTAATGGAGTTGTTTTGATTACTACCAAAAAAGGAGCGTCCGGCAAACCGAGGGTAAACATTGAGACCCGTTTCGGATATAACGAGCGTGGCATTCCGGCTTACGACGTAGTAACCGATAAGGGTCAATACATGGAGCTTCTGTGGGAATCATTGCGCAATCAGGGAATTGCCGATGGAAATTCGGACCCTGCCGCTTATGCAAGCGCTAATTTGCTCGTTGCAACAAACGGTTTTAATCCTTTCACCAATGTCCCTGGCGATCAAGTGGTAGGATTGGACGGCAAATTGAATCCTTCAGCTGTGGCAGCATGGAATGACAACTGGATGGAAGACCCTTTACGTAAAGGCTTTCGCAACGAAGACATAGTCAGTATCAGCGGAGGTTCGGGAAAGAACTCATACTACCTTTCGTTCGGTTACCTTGATGAGAATTCGTATATCACAGCATCCGATTTTCAACGTTACACAGGTCGTTTAAAAATAGAACAGGAAGTTACATCCTGGTTCAAAGCAGGGGCGAATCTTTCGTATGCCAAAGTATACATGAACAATCCGTGGGCGTCGGATCGTGCAACTTCGTATGCCAATATCTTTCTCTTTGCACAGCAAAATCCTCCGATTTATCCTATATATAAGTATGATAAAACAAGCGGGGAGGCAATATTGGACAAAGACGGCAATAAACAATACGAATACTCCACGCCTTTTTCTCCGGGCACTAATCCCCTTTCGGCTTTGGAAAACGATATTCGGGATACGGATAACGATTACAGCACAATTTTGGGATTTACCGAAATTTCGTTTTTGGATGATTTCAAATTAAGGCTTAACGTATCGGCAGAGGCTTACAACAGTTTCAGCAACGCATTCCAAACACCTGTGGGAGGAGACGCTCAAAATGTAGGAGGCCGTAATACTCGCAGTTCCAGTAAACTGTTTATACTTACGGCACAACAATTGCTTACGTATAAAAAAGCTATCAACGGACATAATGTTGATGTATTGTTAGGTCATGAAACTACCCAACAAAAAAACAATCAGCTGGCTGCCCAAAAAGAAAATTTCCTGATTCCGTCGAATCCCGAATTAGCTAATGGAGCACGCTTGATGGACGCGACTTCTTATTCTCAAGTTTATACGTTGGAATCTCTTTTGTCGCGCGCCCAATACGATTATCGGGAAAAATATTTTCTCTCGGCGAGTTTGCGTTACGACGGTTCGTCCCGTTTTGCACCCAATAACCGTTGGGGGGCTTTTTGGTCGACAGGCGGCGCCTGGATACTTAATAAGGAAAACTTTTTGCAAGATGTATCGCAAATCAATGAATTGAAGCTAAAAGCAAGTTATGGAACACAAGGCAACGACGCTTTGCTGGATCCAAATGGTTACCTGATGTATAATGTATATCAGGACCAGTATTCGGTTTCCAGCGCCGGTGGCGACATTGCTGTAGCTTATATCTTGCGTGGAAATCCCAATCTCAAATGGGAGCGTAGCGAAAATTTCAATGCAGGGATAGAATTTCGTCTTTTCGACAAATTGTTCGGCAGTGTAGAGTATTACCAGAAGATTACCCGTGATTTGCTGTATCAAAAACCGTTAGCAACCTCGCAAGGTCTGCCCAACTGGATTTTTGATAATGCAATTACTATGAAAAATAACGGGATAGAGATTGAATTGGGAGTAGATATTTTCAAAACGAACGATTTTTCGTGGCAAATTAAAGGAAATTTAACTACTCAGAAAAACGAAATCCTTAAATTACCTGAAGACAAGGATATAGACGGCAAAGGTTATGTAAGCGGCAACTATTGGTATCAAACAGGCAATTCCATTTATGATTTCTATACCTACCGTTCGGCAGGCGTTGACCCGGCGACCGGTAAAGCCTTATGGTATGTTGAAGAAAAAGACGAAGACGGCAATGTAACCGGCGATAAAACAGTAACCGAATCGGGAGAAGCCTCCCGTTATCAGATAGGTAAAAGTGCATTGCCCGATATATATGGAGGCGTAGAAACAGTTATTGACTGGAAAGGCGTGGATTTCTCCATACAGACGGCTTATCAATTAGGCGGATACGGATGGGATACACATTATCAGGGTTTGATGACCTCTTTGGATGGTGCGACTTCCGGTATTCACAAAGATGTGGCAGCCCGTCGATGGACTACCCCCGGACAAATAACGGACGTCCCTCGTTTGCAATATGGATTAGGAAATCAGGTTGGTACATCCGACCGTTTTTTGGTAAGCAAATCTTATTTCAGTATCAATAATATTACTTTGGGATATACTTTGCCGAAAAAATGGATAGAAAAAATCAGTATCGACAAACTGAGAATCTATCTTACAGGTGAGAATGTCGCTTTATTTTCTGCTCGCAAGGGTTATGACCCGCGTATTTATATTAGCGGTTCAGGCACTTATGCTTATACGGCGATGCGCAGTTTTTCGCTGGGTTTAAATGTTAGTTTTTAATGAAATAAATAATAAAAATATGAAAATAAATAGTATTTATAAAATAATTGGGGTATTATTGTTGGTAATAGGAATGTCATCCTGCAGCGAAGATTTCCTAAGCCCCGATGTAACAGAGTATGCCACTAAAGACCAAATCAACGATTTGGTAGAAAACGGAGGTGGTGAAGGCGTTGTTAATCTAATGAAATCTACTATGTTAGGAGCTTATAACGCTATGATTACTTATCAGGGTCGGCACGATGCTTTCAGTGAAATGTCTGTAAGGCATGCCGGCGATTTGATGACCGAAGATATGGTTTTCGCTTATCGTACACATTTCATTTATGATTACGATATCGACAATAATTCGGCGACTTATGCGCGACCCGGTAACACGTGGAGTTATCTTTACTCTGTGATAGGAAAATGTAATGAAGTGATAGAAAAAGTGCCTTTGACCGTTACAGATGCGTCATTGAAAGCTGTTTTGGGCGAAGCTCTGGCTTTGCGTGCATACGCTTTCCTGTCGTTAGTACAGCGTTTTCAGCAAACGTACAAAGGCAATGAAGACGCTCCCGGTATTCCGTTGACGCTGACCTCCAATGACGACCGTCCTACGGTCGGCGGGCGCGGTACGGTACGCGATGTATACGATAAAATTTTGACTGATTTGGATTCAGCTGTTATATTTTTACCTTATCGCACAGCCGGAGTAACTAAAACTTCCATCGACAAAAGCGTAGCAGCCGGCATTTTTGCCCGCGCCTTGATGGTTGTTGGAGACTGGGACAGAGCAGCTCAATATGCGAACCTTGCACGGCAGAATTATCTGCTTATGAGCGCCACGGAAGTTGTCAACGATAATTTTGGCGATATAAATAACAAAGAATGGATGTGGGGAGCTGATATTACGACCGAAACAACCACTATGTTTGCTTCGTTCTTTTCGCACGTCTGTTCGTTTGATGTAGGATATGCCGAATCTACTTTTGCCCCCAAAATGATTGACGCCCGTCTATACAGCGCTATGAGTAACAGCGATGTTCGCAAAGAACAGTTCAAAGACCCGGCAGCGCCTGTAAATCCTAATTCTGCGGACGTAACAGAAAATGCACCGGCGTATTGTAATTATAAATTCAAAAAAGTAACCGGATGGCTGGCAGATTACATATATATGCGCGCTTCCGAGATGTATTTAATCGAAGCCGAAGCCCTGGCGCAACAAGGTAAAAACGGCGAGGCTTACAATGTGTTGAAAATACTGATGGACAATCGCGACCCCAATTGGGCGAACAATCGTTCTTCGGTAACGGTCGAAGATGTTTTCCTCCAGAAACGTTTGGAACTTTGGGGAGAAGGACATATTTTCTACGACTATTTGCGCCTGAAAAAGGGTGTAGATCGTACTTATTCGAACAGCAATCACATGGTGAAAAACAAAGTGGATGCCGGTTCATGGAAATTTATTTATCAACTTCCGCAAACCGAAATAGATAATAACGAAGAATTGACGGAAGCGGATCAAAATCCATTGTCGTAACAACAATTAAATTTGAAAATTTTATGAGAAATATAAAAACAAGTTTGTGGCTGCTGATAACACTGTTTGTGGTATCATGCGCCCAGGAAGAAGGGGCATTATATGAGAATCCGGATGGCATAATATCGGTAAGTCTTGCTTCATCCAAATATTCTGCCGAATTAGCGCCTGAAGACGGTACCGAAATCACCGTTCAAGTACAGCGTAATAATGCGAAAGGAACGTTTAATGCTCCTTTCAGTTTCAAAAGCAGTTCTACTCTGTTTACGATGTCGGATACTATCGCACATTTTGCCGATGGCAACGCAATTACGTATCTTACAATTTCTTTTCCCGGGTCGGAGCAAATGTCTCTGGGAGATTCTTATCAACTCACGGTTAGTCTTTTCGATGCAAAAATGCTTTCAGCCGGAGGTATCCAGCAACAAACGCTGACTTTTAAACGACGGTTAACCTGGGTAGATGCCGGAACAGGGCAATGGACGGAAGGACTTATTGTGCCTATTTTTGTACTCCCCGTTTTAACTTATGATGTTGCCGTTCAGAAAGCGGAAGAAGCAGACGGAGTATATCGTTTAGTTAATCCTTATGGATATGAAGTATATGAATACACCGAAGAAGGCGATGTGGTAACCGACCCTTGTTATGTAATGATAAACGCTATTGATGCAGATAAGGTTGTTATTCCGGAAACCGGTATCGGGATTGATTGGGGATATGGTGAGTTTTTTGTAGCCTCTCTATCCGGAAGATATGGCACGCGTAGTGGAAAAACAATTACTTTTCCCGCTCAAACGCTTGCTGTCGGGATGCGAAACTACAATTCGGGCAGTTTGTCTTTTTATGCCGAAGAGTGTATTTTGGTATTGCCTTGATTGATGTAAGTAATAAATAAAGGATTTATTAATAGATTTTAGTTATAAAAAAAGGAGAAGTTGCCTGTTTTTTCAGGCAACTTTTTTGTGTATATTGCAAAATAACGTAATAAAAATAAATCCGGTAATTTTCACGATAATACAATAATTTTTCAGTAGATATAGCTGTTGTCGAAATCCTCGTTTCGTACCGAACCCAAGAACAATTGCGCGCCAGCCACTCTTAGTTCATCACAAATCGCCACAAGACTATTCCGATACTGACTGAGACGTTCAAAGAATGTTTTGTTCCGAACTGCGGTATTTCGATACATTCGCTGCACATATCCACGATATTTTGTTGAACGCCTTTCACTTCGTTGCCGAATACGAGGGCGTATTTTGCAGTTTGTTCTGGGACAAAATCGTTCAGCAAGACGCTGTTTTCCGTCTGTTCTATCGCGATTATCCGGTACTGTTTATCAAGTAGTGCTGTTATAGCGTTTTCCGTCCGTTCAAAATATTCCCATTCCAT
>JAIRLY010000048.1 GCA_031259075.1 Dysgonamonadaceae bacterium
GTCCCGTCAGGGACAAAATGTTGGTAGAAAATACGGGCCTCTCCAGCATTTCCCTGTCCCGTCAGGGACAGAATATGATTCGGTTGATGCTCTCCACATTCCGTCCCTGACGGGACGGGTAACGGTGAAAATAAACCCCGTTTTCTACCAACATGCTGTCCCTGACGGGACAGAAGACTATATTTTCTTCCCAATACAACCCGACAGCACCCATCGCTACTGATTATCGCCCTTTCAGGGCTTTGCTCCATTCTCCATTCTCTCTTTTACATTCTTAACTCTTAGTTCTTAACTCTTAGTTCTTATTTTCCGTCTCCGGTAAAGACAACCGGCATTTATTAAACGATGAGAAAAATGATTTTTTGATTCGAATAGTTGTCTTTACCTTCGACCGGAATAAACATAATGACACAGGGGGCGGTGTCAATTCTTAACTCATAACTCTTAGTTCTTAGTTCGCTTTCAGGTCCCGAAGAGAAGCAGTTTAAAAATACGAAGCGTGGGACTCATAACTTTATCTGTCTTAGAGGTTCTCGAATACCCATTTCCGCAAATAAGTTATACCCACGCATCCAACGTGAGCGTTTACTTACTTATTCTTGCGGAAATAGAAAATTTCGAGATTTCTAAGACAAGAATATAAGCTAACGCTTTCTTAATTAATATGTAATGTTAAAAATAGTATCTATTTCTTTATGAAAATTTGATAAATTTTGTTTAAAAACCACGCAAAATTAGTGAGATTTTTTTAGAAAAACAAAAAAAAAACGACCATTCAGATAAAATTGTATATTCTTCCATTAATTGCAATGCTTGGAAGCCAAATCCTTGTCTTCTATAATTTTCATCCGGTAAAATGCCGATACCGGCTCGAAGATGAAGCGGTTCAAGCCTCAATGTTCCGCGAAGATCCACCGAGCTAAAGCCTAAATTCCGATGTATGTCTTTGATGTGTAAAATCTCATTCGGTTTTACCGCTCTTTTATAGCCGTTTATGTATTGAGCACCCAGACCAAAGATGCGTCTTTGAGCCCATATCCTACCGAAATCGAAAAATAAAAAAATACTTCGCCGTACAAATACCTGAATATTTCGGCCTACATGATTAGCTCTGTCCATGATTGCAGCGGATTGGTTTTTTTGAGAATCCCGGACATTTTTTTCTCTTTGCCACTTACATCCGTATCTTTTTTATCTACTATCCACCATTTGCCGTTTGCCATTTGCTGTCGATAACTTCCCGATTATAGTTGATACGGTGGAGCATTTATAATAAGATTGTTTTATCCCGAAAAATGATCGGAGATCAATACCGAATGCCGGCGTAGCGGAAACTGCTTTCCGGCAAAGGTCTGTAAAAGATTGTTATTGTGCAAGGAGTGTAAATAACTTTTCGGGAAACGATAGATAACTCTTTAAAAACGGCATGAAAAACCCGCTCTTTTTTGGGGAGCGGGTGCAGTGTTGATTAAAAAAACAGCAGGCTTGGCAGACTACATCGTAAGCGTACATGCTTTCAATTCATCCGCCATTCTGTTAAACGCTTGTTTTACTTTTAAAAATTGTTTTTGTGACATATTTTTTGAACCTGCGGCATAATGCCGGAAATTCGACGGACTCATTTCTGCATATTTCGCCATTTTAGTTACATTCAAAAAATCAAAATGATTAAAGAAACTTGGAAAATCGAATACCCACGATACTTCCAGTTCGGGAAAGTTTTCTTCCGGATATTCTCGTTTCATTTCATCATAAAACGTAAAGCAGTCTTTCTTTGCCTCCTCCACCGTGACGCCGCTTCCGCCCAAATCAAAATGCTTGAATGGATAATCGCAAAAACACACATATCCTTCGGACCCATTTTTGGTAATTGTGATGGTAACTTTTAACGTTTTCATATAAATACATATTACAGTGAACAATAAAATGTTGATTAAAAACAGGGGGTTAATTCTCCCTGTTTTGTCTGGCTTTGGCTATCATCGACTTGGCTAATCTTTCGTCAATATCAGAATGTCTGGCAAAGGGGAATTTTCGCTCGTTTTCATAACTCCAAATATCGTGATTGCCGCCGCAACGATGAAAGCTACAGCCCAAAGCTCTCAGCTTTTGTTCTAAAAGTAAACGTTTCATAGATCGCTTTGTTTTTTTAATCAACACCACAAATATACGCATATTTGCGTATATTTCAAATTTTATTGCAAATTATTTTCTATGTTTTATACCATAAAACTGGGCGGTTATCCGGTCTATCAAATTTTGTTTGGGTTTATACAAGTATACGTCCGCATCGCGGGCAATGCTTCCCTTATCGCTTTGCCTTCCTGCATGAAAAGGGAACAGCTATCAAAGATTTAGCTGTAATGATAAATTTGGCAGCCCAAAATGTTAGTAATCTAATCAATAAAATGCACCTGTTTTTAGTTCGTCTGCGAATAAATAGATCTATTCGAGCGTCCGGAAAAAGACACAATCAATTGGCCCCCATTGCGGCGTATGGGGTTCGGATATTTTTCCGCAGGAAAACATTCATTTCCGGTACAACAGCGAACTATCGCCATAACTTAAAAACCTGAAATCATGCGCTAAAGCGTACTCATAAATTTCGTGCCAATCGCCGTCTACAAAAGCGGAAATTAACAAAAGCAAAGTGCTTTTCGGTTGATGAAAATTGGTAATCATCCCGTTTACAATTTTAAAGGTATATCCGGGAACAATGAGGATCTGTGTATAAGCAGTGAGTGTTTCCAATTTTTCCCGTTCCATATAATCCAGAATATTCTGCAACGATTGTTTGACCGTCCGTTTTTCATTTTCTATTGAATACGGCATCCACTGAGAAACACATAATTCTTCGATCGCCGCATCCGGATTGTTTTCCAGAAGGAGACCTATATAATACAAGCTTTCCAACGTTCGCACCGATGTAGTTCCAACGGCAAAAACCATTCCTGTTTTCGCTTGAAGTTTTTCGATAGTCGATTTTTTAACGGAAAAACATTCCGAATGCATTTCATGTTCGGCAAGCGTTTTCGATTTCACCGGTTTAAAAGTGCCGGCGCCCACATGTAAAGTCAGTTCTTCCAAGTGTATACATTTCTTTTTCAAAGAAACAAACACTTTTTCGGTAAAATGTAATCCGGCTGTTGGAGCGGCTACCGAACCTTTTATTTTAGAATAAATTGTTTGGTAAGTTTCTTTGTCGCTTTCTTCCGTTTTTCTATTTAAATAAGGCGGGATAGGCAATTCGCCGCATTTCTCTAAAATATCAGCGAAACACCAATCCGGATTATCCCATTCAAAACGTATTAAATGCGTTTCTCCATACGATTCTTGTTTCTCCACTGTACATAATGTTCCTTGTAGTTGCTTAAATAATTTTCCGCTTTTCCATCGCTTCAGATTTCCAACCAGACAAATCCAAGTACAAGATCGATTTTGAATAAAAGCCTGCGCATAATCTGCCGGATTTTCAGGTTCTAAACAGAAAATTTCAATGATAGCTCCCGTTGCTTTATGAAAAATCATTCGCGCTTGAATCACTTTCGTATTATTGAAAACGAATAACGAGTTTTCCGGAATGAATGTATCAATATGATTAAAAACGCTTTCGGTTATTTCTCTATTTTTATAAATCAATAATTTACTTTGGTCTCTTTGCGGAAGTGGAAATTTGGCTATCCGATCGTCCGGTAATTCGTAATTAAATTCTTCTACATTAATATTCCGTACTTCTCTCATGGCTTTTTTTGTCTAAATGGAAGCTCAAAGATAAGGAAAATTTGCTAACTTTGCGCGTTGGCAACGCTATCGTTTGTTTGTTGTCGTTATTTATTTCGCATTACTATTGAATATATGAATATAGGAGATAAAGTACGATTTTTGAATGCTGTCGGCGGAGGGATTGTCCGGAAATTTAAGAATAAAGATCTTGTTATTGTCGAGGAAGAAGATGGATTTGAAACGCCGGTCTTGATTAAAGAGTGTATTGTGGTGAGCGACAATGCAATGCAAGTAAAAAACACATCCGGGAAAGCGATTGAAAAGGCAGCAATTGCGCTGGTAATGGAAAAACCCAAAGATGAAAAATACGAAATCACGGAAATAACGGGAGGAGACCGTCTCAATGTTTATTTAGCATATTTGCCTATAGATATAAAAAGTTTAGGTAAAACCGGTTATGAAGCTTTCTTGATTAATGAAAGTAATTATTATTTATTTTTTAATTACATGAGCAGACAAAACAACGCATGGATGAGTCGTTATTCCGAATTAATAGAGCCGAATACCCGTCTTTTCCTTGAGGAATTTTCCAAAAACCAACTCCCCGAATTAGAAAAAATATGCGTTCAATTCCTTGCTTTTAAGAAAGACAAAACGTATAGTTTGAAAAATACGTATAGCGTCGAATTGCGTTTAGATGCGTTGAAGTTCTACAAATTACACAGTTTTAGGGAAAACGATTTTTTTGAGGAAGATGCTTTGGTTTATCCGATAGTTACGAACGATACGGCTATCAAGGAGTTATTGATTTCCGCTTCCGATTTACAGGAAGCGATGACACAAAAAAGCCATGTAGATAAGCCTAAACAAAATTTAATTCCGGTAAAAAAGAACAAAATACCTGAAATTATTGAAGTGGATTTACATATCAATCAATTGTTGGATACAACAGCGGGGTTAAGCCCTGCCGATATATTACAAGTGCAATTGGATAAATTCAATCGCGTAATGACAGAAAATAAGAACCGGAAAGGACAAAAAATTGTATTTATTCACGGAAAAGGCGAAGGCGTTTTACGCAGTTCCATTCTTTCGGAATTGAAACTCAAGTACAAACATTGTCCGGTGCAAGATGCGTCGTTCAGAGAGTATGGTTTTGGGGCAAGCATGGTGACTGTTAAATAATATGCTAATCTGATAATATGTTGGAAATAGAAAGGAAATTTTTAGTAAAAGGGGATTTTCATCCTTATGTTACCAAAAAAGAACGGATTGTACAGGCCTATTTAGCAACTTCTTTGGAAAGGACGGTTCGTATCCGGATAAAAGGATCCGACGCCTTTATTTCCATCAAAGGCGCTAGCAATAAAAATGGTTTTTCCCGTCTTGAATTTGAGTATACTATTCCCGTTCCGGATGCGCAAAAACTGTTGGAATTGGCTCTGCCGGGGCGTATTGAAAAAGAAAGACATTATATTCCTTTTGGAAATCATCTGTTTGAAGTAGATGTTTTTCAGGGAGATAAAGCAGGGTTAATCGTTGCCGAACTGGAACTGCAATCGGAAAGTGAATCTTTTGAAAAACCCGATTGGTTAGGAAAAGAGGTAACCGGTGATGAACGATATTACAATGCTTATTTAGCATCACATTCGATCAGTGAATTAATATGAGGTATTTCCGAATTTTATTAATTGTTTATGGAATTTCTTTTGTTTTTTGTACGAAAACAGTCGCACAAAAAGATTTTCGGGACAGTATTCCTCCTTATATAATAAACGATGAAGATACGATTAAGACAATGGTCTTGAACGCTATTTATATTTATCCGCCTCAAACATTCAAAAGTAAAGGGCAAGAGGAACAATATCGAAAATTAATCCGGGACATAAAAAAAACATTACCGTATGCCAAGTTAATTTACAATACACTTATTGAAACGTATGAATATATGATGACTTTACCGGACGATAAGGCCAAAGAAGAACATCTGAAACGAATGGAAAAGGAACTTTTCATAGAATATAAGCCGGTTTTGAAGAAGATGACTTTATCGCAAGGAAAATTATTGATCCGGTTGATCGACCGCGAATGTCACCAAAATTCGTATACGATACTTAAGGCTTTTTTAGGTCCTTTCCGCGCTGGTTTTTGGAATCTGTTTGCCGGTATATTCGGCGCTAGCCTAAAATCGGAATGGGAACCCAATGGGAAAGATGCTGCCGCCGAACGAATTATACAAATGGTGGAAATGGGCTTGCTTTAGGAGTTAAAAATTTCCCAAATGAGAATACCGGCCACAACCGATACATTGAGTGAATGTTTTGTGCCGAATTGGGGAATTTCGATACAAAAATCACATTGATTCATAACTTCTTGATCTACCCCATGTACTTCATTTCCTAAAATGACAGCGAGTTTTTTATTTTCCGGTTCGAATTTGTTTAACATAATACTGTTTTCTGCCTGTTCTACGGCAGCGATAAGGTATCCTTTCTGTTTGAGTTCAGCCACAGCGTCCAACGTATTTTTGAAATATTTCCAATCTACTGTATTCTCGGCGCCCAAAGCTGTTTTGTGGATTTCGGCATGAGGAGGAATAGCTGTAATTCCGCATAAATAAACGGCTTCCACTAAAAATGCGTCGGAAGTGCGAAAGACAGAACCGACATTATGAAGGCTTCTTACATTGTCTAAAACTACAATTAAAGGGATTTTCTCTACTTTCTTAAAATCTTCCGGATGTATTCGATTTAATTCTGTGATTTTTAATTTTCTCATTTTTCATAAGATTGCAGGAACTTCCCCGTTAAGAATTGGATGTCATGCTTTTAAAGGCCAAAGCATACAATTTCATCTGTTTCAACATCGCCAACAAACCATTGGAACGGGTAGGAGAAAGATGTTCTTTCAAACCGATAGCATCCACAAAATACAAATCGGCGGAAAGAATTTCATCCGGTGTATGACCGGAAAGAACTTTTATCAATAACGAAACAATCCCTTTTACAATTACAGCGTCGCTCTCACCCTGATAAACCACATTCCCGTCTACATTTTCGGCCTGTAGCCAAACGCGACTTTGACAACCTTCTATCAGATTATTCGCCGTCTTATATTTAACATCCATCGGCGGAAGTTCATTTCCCATTTCAATAAGCAAGGAATATTTATCCATCCAATCGTCAAAGATAGAAAATTCTTCTATTATTTCATCTTGTATCCGGTTGATTGTTTTCATAAATTTCGTATGTCTAAATTTGAGACAAAGTTAGTATTAAATTTTCAGATTACACATAAACGAATAAAAATAGACAAAAGAAGATAGACATAGACAGGGAAGACGAAAAGATGGTCTTTTGTTCGGCGAAACGTCCCGCATTGTATATATCCATCTAATCCAACGTAGCGGAAAATTCCGATTGATTACCGGCTTTATCTATCACAACTAAATGAAGTGCTCCGTATTCTTTTTTCATTCGTTTGGCATCGTAAACGTAATAAAGCAAATGATTTTTAGCATCGTATTCAAACAGAATAAAATTTCCATTCAAAGTTCCTCGATACGAGCTAATTCCGCTTAAATCATCGCTGATTTTAAATGTTATTCGCCGGTTTTGCGTCCATTTTTGCTTATTTACAGGCGTAATTACCGGAGGAATCGTATCTGTTTCAACGGCGAATTTTCCTAATTCGCGGGTTTGGACGGTAATTTTTCCCTCTTTGTACTGCCCGCCCAACCATTCCTTTTTGTTTTTGATAATTTGTACAACTCCATATTTTGATTTACAGGGATGAATATCTTTTGTAATATCTAAAGTCAGAGCACAATAGGCATGAAGCGGAAGCCTGTCGCCAATAGAATAGAGCGGCGCAAAAGATGTGTATCCGGTAAATGTATCTATTTTTAGATAAATATCGGTATATAAATTTTGGAGGGGAATTTTCAAGTCAATCCCTTTTCCGGCAAATTGATTTTCTTTGTTGAAAGGGAAATAGACGTCTCCCTGTCTATTGAAAGGAACAGGCGCTTTACTTCCCGTAATATTGAATTTTAATGTTGTTTTGTTTCCGTAAACATCCTTTAGAATATATTCCAGATGATATATCTTTTCTTCCGTTATGTGAATAATTCCATTCGTCGAAGCACGATTGACGCCGAATCGGTTTCCCGGATCGGTAAAAGATTTCACATAAAAAGAATTATTTTCCGTCCATTCTTTCCAATCAATGCAGGAATTCAAATAACGTGTATCATCGAATGAAAACCGGTTCATCACCGAATGATAGACTTCTTCTCCTTCTACTTTCAGGATGATTTCGTTTACGCCGTAAATATTTGCAACGCCATTCATTCGGTCGTAAGCTTTTATTCCGACGCCGATTGCTCCCCAAGCGGTAATTGTTCGGGCGACGTTTTGCCGTCCTGTTTTGTCTTTTGTCAATGCAATTGGTTGATTGAAGGCATTTCCATTGACAATTCCTTTTCCCGGTTGAGGAAATAACATTATACCCCTAATTTCCGGCGGGCGTGTATCAAGTATTTTGTTTTTGAAATAAGGAAGCGGGTCGATTATTTTTTCGCTTTTCGTTTCACGAAGTTCGAAATGCAGATGAGGACCTCCCGAACTGCCTGTATTACCGCTCCAAGCAATAAGTTCTCCTTTTTTAACCGGAAGTCGACCGGACAAAAAATGTAGATTTACGGCAAATGTTTCCTGTTGATATTGACTATCCCGTGCAAGCGTTTCAATAGCCGGAGCAAATCGTTCTAAATGTCCATAAACGGAAGTCGTTCCATCGGAATGGTTGATATACAAAGCATTTCCATAGCCGTAAGGACTGATGCTTATGCGGGAAATGAAACCGTCTTTTACCGATTTGACGGGAATACCTCTCACTCCTTGCGTCTTGAAATCCAATCCGGAATGAAAATGATTGCTTCGCAATTCCCCGAAATTTCCGCTAAGAAATAACGGAATATCCAGCGGCGGAGTCATCTCTTGGGCATGAAGGCTGGTTGTGAATAATAAAATACCGAACAGGGTATAGCGGAGGTACCGTATAAATCGCCTTATTTGCGTTCTATTCATTCTTTTAACTCTCCTTTCCCTTGTCGGATGATTTCTATCTCATCTCCCGTACAATTTATCACAGTAGAGGGTTCTAATCCGCCATAACCGCCGTCGATAACCACATCTACAATTGCACCATATTCTTCTTCGATTAATTCGGGGGTGACGCTGTATTCCAAAATATCATCTTTGTTTCGAATGGAAGTAGACAATATCGGATTGCCGAGTTCCTGTACCAATGCACGAACGATGTTATTATCAGGGATACGAATACCTACTTCTTTCCGGTTTTTGTAAATTTTCGGAAGACTGCTTGTTGCATTCAGAATAAATGTAAAAGGACCCGGCAGATTCTTTTTCATCAATTTGAAAATCGTATTGTTTACTTTGGCGTATTCGCTGATATTACTTAGATCGCTACAGATAATGGATAGATTTGTTTTTTGAGGATTCAATCCTTTTATTTTGCAGATTTTTTCGATAGCCCTCACGTTGAGCGCATCACATCCTATGGCATAGACTGTATCCGTCGGATAAACGACAATGCCCCCATCTTTAAGAACATCAACTATCCGGTTGATTTCTTTCTGATTAGGATTTTTTTCGTAGAGTTTTACTAACATTTACAATTTCAAAATTAAAAAAAAAATGAAAGGCATCCAAAATTTGAAAGTATTTCTTCAATATCGGAGCATCTATAATGTGCAATATACGATATTATCAATCAGCCGCACTTTGCCTGCGTATACCGCAATGCAACCGACCGGATATTCCGTATTCGACCATTCTTTGATAGATTGTAAAGTGAAACCGTCTACAATATCAAAATATTCTACCTGTAGTCCGGAAACGGCGTTGATTTGACTTGTCACCCATTGCTTGAGCGCTTGAACGGTATACTCTTTCCGAAGAGTTTTGCTATCCGAAAGGGTTTTAAAAATCAGAACCGCTTCTTTCCTTTGATTCTCATTCAATCGAATATTGCGGCTACTCATTGCTAAACCGTCTTTCTCACGAACAATCGGACAGGAAACAATTTGAACATTCCGTTTTAATCGGCTTACCAATTCACGAATAATAGCCAGTTGCTGGAAATCTTTTTCTCCAAAATAAGCTTTATCCGGTTTTACAATGTCGAAAAGACGGCTAACGACTTGGGCTACTCCGTTGAAATGCCCCGGTCGAAATCGGCCTTCCATTACCGTTTCCAAAAGACCGAAATTAAATTGACGGATGTCCGGTTCGGGATAAATTTCGTTCTCGTCCGGAGAAAAAACAATATCGGTTGCTATTTCCTGCAAAAGCTTACAATCGGCGTCTAATGTCCGAGGATATTTTAACAAGTCGTTTTGATCGTTAAACTGAGTGGGATTGACAAAAATACTGACTACGGAAATATCATTTTCTGCTATGGCACGTTTTACTAATTCTATATGTCCCTGATGTAAGGCGCCCATAGTAGGCACAAATCCGATGGACTTATTTTTTTCTCTTTTTTGCACTAAAATAGCTTGCAGTTCGGCTACCGTACGGATCAATTTCATACTCAAATTTTAAAAAACCGGTGCAAAACTAAGCAAATAAAAACAAATCTTAAAATTTATTGATAGTTATTAGTGAATTATTTTTGAAATTAATGGAAATTTTTTTATTATCTTTGCACCGTCAATCAATGAATTGCTTTTTATGGCAGCAAAAAAAATACTCTTTATTACAACAGAAATAGCTCCATATATGAGTGAAACGGAAATGTCCGTTATTGCTCGTCAACTTCCTCAAGGTATCCATGAGCGTGGAAAAGAAATCAGAACTTTCATGCCTAAATTCGGTGTAATCAATGAAAGAAGAAATCAATTGCATGAAGTAATTCGCTTGTCGGGAATGAATCTTATTATTGATGATACCGATCATCCTTTAATTATTAAAGTAGCTTCTATTCAAGCGGCCCGTATGCAAATTTATTTTATAGATAATGACGATTTTTTTCAAAGAAAATATCTTTTACACGATGAAAATGGAAATGAATTTCAGGATAACGACGAAAGAAGTATTTTTTATGTTCGCGGAGTAATGGAAACTGTAAAAAAATTAAGATGGGTTCCCGACCTAATTCATTGTCATGGTTGGATGACTGCTTTAGCTCCTCTTTATATAAAAAAACATTACAAGGGGGATCCGTGTTTTAAAAATTCAAAAGTGGTTTATTCTATTTACAACGATGATTTTAATCAATCTTTTAAAAAAGGGTTCGCAAATAAAGTGAAAATAGACGGAGTCACTTCGAACGATACCAAGTTTATCGAAAAAAAAGCAAATTTTGAATCTTTAAGCAAATTAGCGATTAATTTTTCGGACGGCGTGATTCAAGGAAGTCCGAATATTCATCCGGAAGTGAAAAAATACGCTCAACTAAAAGAAGATGTTCTTTTTCTCGAATATCAACGAGAAGATATATATATTGATACATTCAATGAATTTTACGATCAGATTTTAGCTCAAAATAATAATAAATAATAATGAAAACAAAAATATTCTTATCTTTCGTTCTTCTTGGTTTATTCGGATTGGGATGTGGAGATACCGTTGATAATATAGGAGGAAGCATCCAACCGGACGAAGATAAAATCAAGGTATTCATCGACACAATAACTGTCGAAGGAGAAACCTTACGATTGGATTCTATTTATGCAAAATCAATTACCGGATTATTAGGTACATTCTATGACCCTCAATATGGAACTCTCAAGGCAAGTTATGCCTGTCAATATTATCCTTCCAGAGGTTTTGACAGTATAGACGTGAATAATAAAATAGATTCAATCCGGCTTAATATTTTATATACTTCTTATTTCGGCGATTCCCTTTCACCTATGGAAGTGAGCGTTTATCCCGTAGTAAAAATGGAAAAAAATTATTACACGAATACCGACCCTGCCCTGTTTTGTGATATGAATTCCCTGTTAGGACGACAATCTTATAGTGCCAGGGATTTAAATATATCGGATTCCGCCAATTTAGCCAATATTTCAACCAATTACAAAGTGGTTTCTATCCCTTTACCCCTTGAATTAGGACAAAAATTTCTGAAAGAATACCAGAAATCCGATTATGGAGCTTACGCTTCTCCCGAAGCAATGGCGGAGTTTTTTCCCGGTACATACCTCGTTTCCACTTTTGGAAGAGGATGTATCCTGAATGTGGAAGGAACGTCCATTTATTTTTACTATACACGGGAATATCAAACAACAAAGGTAGACAGCGAAGAAGATTCGATTTACAGTCGTACCTATGCTTCTATTTTGAATGTTACGAAAGAAGTGCTTCAACTGAATAATTATGTCGGTGCAAATGACGAACTTTTATTGCAATCTCAGGAAGATAAAATGTACCTGAAAACGCCGGTAAGAATATATCCCCAGATTACTATTCCGATGATGGATATTATTGAAGCAGTCGGAGATCGGAAATTCAGCAGCGTAAGGCTTGATATTGGAGCCTATCTAAAAGAAGAACGAGAATATGCTTTCGATTTTCCGGGATTAGGAAACCAAATAGGCTCAACTTTATCTACCTCTAAACTGCTGTTAATTGAAGCCGACTCGGTTAAAACATTTTTTGAAGCCAAAAAGACGGCTGATAATAAAACCAGCTTTTTCACCACATTTAATTCGAAAACCTATTCGTATACTTTTGAAAATATTTCCAATGTGATTCAGAATGCAGTAGAAGAAGCAAGAAAAAAGAATCAACCGCCTAAAGATTTGAAACTCCTTTTAATTCCTGTTCAAGTTTCATATTATACGTATACCAATTCGTATTCTTATACCTCTTCTCAAGTCGACATTACATCTTCTCATTATTTGTATCCATCAGCTGTGACACTTAAGAAAAATTTGAAGATAGAAATTGTGGCTGCCGGATTGAAGTAAGGAGTTGCCCGGAAATAAATAATTTGTGAAGATTTTGTAGACAGATAAGAGACAAAAGAAAGACACAGAGCAAAGGAAAGCCGAAAGCTTTTAAATTAATTTAAAAACTTTCGGCTTTTCCTGAAACGACCAAAACGTGTGCTGCAAGCAGAGTAGAGACATCTATACAGATCACATTCTATCTTCTTTTATTTTCTGTCTACGAAGCAGTTGTATTTCAAATCAATCACATCATTCATTCTGAAACGCAACGGACAGAAAAGCCGTAAGCGCGACCGTAACTATTCGCTGCAAGAATGTTCCCGCTTGCAAAGTAGAGGGAGTACGAGATAGTACCTATAACAGCGCTACTCCAATAGTAGCCGCCGTTACCGACAGTGATCGGCATACCGCTATTAGGGTAACGGCCCCCTGCAGCGGGCAAGAAAAGAGTGGTGGGTTTGTTCGTGCCAAAGGGCTTAAGCAGGTAGCCGGATGTACCGTTTGTGCCGCCGTCTTGCCAAACCCAAGTATTGTTTGATGCGATTTGAGACCATTCTGCCTGAGTGGGAACGCGCCAAGTAGTGCCTAATGACTTACAGGGATCGTTTGCAGGATTACCCCAAGTCCAAGCATTGGCAGGAGCGGTAGCGAGATTTCCCTCCGTTTCAGGATATTTCCGCCAATCATTTGTGCCGGCATTACGCCGAATAAATTTGCCGTAAAGAGTAGTTTCACTACTTTTAATTTGTCCGTCTTCATCATTCAGTATAGAAGTTTCAACACCACTCGTTGTATCTAAATAAGTATTGACGGTACCGGTAGCAAG
>JAIRLY010000083.1 GCA_031259075.1 Dysgonamonadaceae bacterium
CAACTAAAACTCTTAAACAGAAACCTTAGCTGAATTTAAACTTCTAAAATCCCATTCAAAGGATGAAGAATGAAATTGGAGATAAATTCGCTGCAAAGTTAGAGAAAATTTTAATAAAAAAAATAAACCGCTCTTTTTATCCCTAAAATCCGCAAGGATTTTTGCAATAAATTGATATACAATGAAATACAGCAAGTATCTTTCACCTATTTGGGTGAAAAAATATAATCGTGAAACATTGATTTATAAAAATAAATGCAAATTGCTTGCGGATTTTAGGATAATATCATTTTCGACTAATTCTACAATGATCAAGGCTCGAAGAAATTACATGCGAAGTGACAATAACCACTTCCAAACCGGAATTGCTTTGATTTTCAGATTTTCTAATTCAAATTCTTTTTCTTCTCCGAAAGTAACCACAAACATTTTTTTGCAGGGATAAAGTTTTGAAAGTTTCAGCAAAGCGTTCAGTTCGCGCTCTAACGTGCCATCATCGTTATATAAATTGTAGCAGACTTGTATCGCTAATTCTTCTTCGGGAATATAAAAATCAACCTCAACATTGTTTTTATAAAAAAATACAGCATCATCGCGACCATATTTTCTTAATAAGTTCACAGCAACGATATTTTCGAGAAGCGAGGTTTCCGTATCGAATAACAACAACTTTAAAACTCCGTTATCCGTAAAATAATATTTGGGATTGCTTTCTTTATCGGCAAGTTTTCCCGCATAATTATGTATCCTGTTGATTAGCCACGCATCTATCGAGTATTGGATATAATTGATAACAGTGTGCGTGGTGATTTTCGTGCCTGTCGAAGAGACAATGTTTGCAATTCTATTGTACGACTGCGGTTGTTTCACACTTTCGGCAATTTTTTTGAACATCACGCGCAAAGCATTTACATTGTCGATAGAATGACGGGTTGCAATGTCGCCCAAAAATATTTTTTTGTAAACACTTGTCAAATAATTGCGTTTATCGTCAAATTTCAACGTTTCAGGCAAGCCGCCATTGTAAAAAAACTCGTTGAACAATCGCAAAAATTCCGATTTTCTTTTGGTTGAAAAAAGTGTATCGTCTGTCAGCGTAAAGTCATTTGCCGACAAAAATTCCTGCAAACTGTAAGGGAATACATCAACAGTAAGAAATCGACCGCCGAGTGTAGTCATCATTTCGCTACTCAACATCTTGGCGTTTGAGCCGGTAATATAAATCTGATAACCGGTATCAGCAAGTCGCCGAGCAAACTTTTCCCATCCGCTAATCAGTTGAATTTCATCGAGAAACAGCATTGGTTTTTGTGCATACTTTTCCAAATGGATTTCGAGCAACAAGTTAAAATCAACAGCCGAAAACTCCGAAAGTCGCTCGTCTTCAAAATTGACAAAAAGAATATCTTTCCAAGTTTTCCCGTTTGATAAAAGTTCGTGAATACGTTGATACAACAAATACGATTTACCGGCACGCCTGATGCCCACAAATATATAATTTGCGTTTTCCTCAAATGAAAAATTTCTTTTAATAAGTTGAATTTCAGAAATTTCCGTTTGATTATCTAATATGATTTGTTTAAGCAATTCTTTGTTCATAAATCAATTTTATGTTATCCGCCACACAAAATTAAATATTTTTCGTGAAATACACAACACAATATTTGATTTTTTGCTCTGTCCGGTACTTGACATGAACTGCGTACCATGAGATAATGCTTCGCCTCCTGACCTTATCGGAAAGCCATTGATAAAATAAAAAATTCAACTAAAACTCTTAAACAGAAACCTTAGCTGAATTTAAACTTCTAAAATCCCATTCAAAAGGGAAAGAATGAAATTGGAGATAAATTCGCTGCAAAATTAGAGAAAACTTTGGTAAAAAAAAATAATCTTGTCCATTTTTACAAAAAAAATCAACAAAGTCTTCTTATTTTTATTCTTGCAATGTTATTTTAGGCTTAGTTGTATTCTTTTTCGTTCCGTATCCACACTCAATACTTTTACTTGAACGTGTTGATGAATGGATACGATTTCGGTTGGGTCCGAAACGAAACGATCGGCCATATTGGAGATATGAACCAATCCTTTTTCTTTAATTCCAATGTCTACAAAACAACCGAAATTGGTGATGTTGCTAACAATTCCGGGAAGTATCTGATTTTCTCTTAAGTCATTAATTGTCCTTACATTGGGATCAAATTCAAATACTTTGATTCCTTGACGGGGATCTCGTCCGGGTTTATCCAATTCCGTCACAATGTCGATTAAAGTCGGCATTCCGGTTTTTTCATTGACATATTTTTCCGGTTGAATTTTGCTTCTCAGTTCTTTTTGTTTGATTAAATCGTTCAGGTTACAATTCAAATCTTGAGCCATCGCTTCCACGATACAGTAACTTTCAGGATGAACGGCTGAATTGTCTAACGGATTTTCAGCGTCCGGAATCCGAAGAAATCCCGCCGCCTGTTCGTATGCTTTTTCGCCCAGACGAGGCACTTTTAATAATTCCTTTCGCGATTTGAAAGGGCCGTTTTCAGTGCGGTAATTCACAATGTTTTTGGCCAGCGAAGGACCTAAACCGGAAACATAAGTAAGCAAGTGCATACTTGCGGTGTTTAAATTAACGCCTACTAAGTTAACACAATTTTCGACGGTTTGATCCAAAGCGGTTTTCAGTTCCGTTTGATTGACATCGTGTTGATACTGCCCTACCCCAATGGATTTCGGTTCGATTTTAACTAATTCGGCCAGAGGATCCATCAATCTTCTTCCGATACTGACGGCGCCTCTTACCGTTACATCATATTCCGGAAATTCTTCACGTGCAATTTTAGAAGCAGAATACACCGAAGCGCCATCCTCGCTCACTACAAACACCTGTAGTTTTCGATCGTACTTCAAATTTGTGATAAAATGTTCGGTTTCACGGCCGGCCGTTCCATTTCCAATTGCAATCGCATCAATTGTATATGCGTTTATTAGAGAAACAATCTTCATTCCCGCTTTGCTTTTTTCATTTTGAGGCGAATGAGGATAAATGGTTTCGTTGTGTAAAAGATTTCCTTGTGCATCCAAACAAACCACTTTGCAACCGGTTCGAAATCCGGGATCGATACCTAAAACCCGTTTTTGTCCCAAAGGAGGAGAAAGAAGCAGTTGCCGTAAGTTTTCCGTAAAAACCCGAATGGCCTGTTTGTCTGCTTTTTCTTTTGAAATTGCCGCAAATTCGGTTTCAATACCGGATTTAAGCAAACGTTTGTAGCTGTCTTTTGTTGCAAGTTCCACTTGCTCGGAAGATTCATTTTTACCTTTCACAAACCGTTTGTATAAAGATTCAAGGCTATGTTCATCGTCCGGACTGATATTTACTCTTAAAAAGCCTTCGGATTCTCCTCTGCGCATAGCTAATAACCTGTGAGAAGAACATTTGGAAAGAGGTTCGCTAAAATCAAAATAATCGCGGTATTTAGCGGCTTCTTCTTCTTTTCCCTTGACAAGTTTGGAAGAAATAACAGCCTCTCGATTGAATATATTTCGGATGGAATTTCGTGCAGATTCATTTTCATTAATCCATTCGGCAATAATATCCCGTGCACCTTGCAACGCTTCTTCTGCATTTTTCACATCTTCTTTCACAAAACGTTCGGCCCAATTGTGAATATTCCCTTCATTTTGCGCCATGATCATTTTTGCCAGCGGCTCCAAGCCTTTTTTTCGAGCAATTTCGGCTTTCGTTTGCTTTTTCGGTTTATAAGGCAGATAGATATCTTCCAATTCCGTACTGTTCCACGAATTACCAATTCGAGTAGCCAATTCGGGAGTTAATTTCCCTTGTTCCTCGATCGAATGAAGGATTGTTTCTTTGCGTTTACTCAACTCTTGCAATTTTTCATATTGCTGTTTGATTTCGCCGATTGCGATTTCGTCTAAGCCGCCGGTTACTTCTTTCCGATAGCGGCTAATGAAAGGGATAGTTGCTCCTTCGTTCAATAAATCAATCGTTTTTGAAGTCTGTCTTTCCGAGATAGAAAGCGATTGAGAAATAAGTTTAGTGAAAATAATTTGCATTGTTTACTGATTACAACGAAATGCAAAAGTAGTCTCTTTTTTTGTAAAAGCCAAGAGATATTGGAAATTTTCAGTAATAAAGAATTGAATATTTACATTTTTATAACTGACTGTTTATTAAACTTTTTCTCGTTATTAATCAATAAAATTACAAATTATAAACGATTCGATTCACTGTTTTATCAAATAAATAGTACCTTTGCAGTTGATTCCTCTAAAAAAAACAATATGAGCGCACTCTATTTAAGCGAACAGGAAATTTTTCGCCGCCAAAGCTTGGATGAACTTCGTAGTAAAGGAGTAGAACCTTATCCTGCGGAAGAATATCATCTTACAGCTTATTCCAGAGATATTAAAGAAGAATTTAAAGACGACGCCCCACGTCAAGATGTGTCCGTTGCCGGCCGGATCATGAGCCGCCGGATTATGGGAAAAGCTTCTTTTGTAGAATTACAAGATTCTTTTGGTAGAATACAATTATATATCAGTCGCGACGATCTTTGTCCGGGTGAAAACAAAGATTTATACAATATAATATTCAAAAAATTGTTAGACATCGGCGATTTTATAGGAGTAAAAGGCTACGTATTCCGTACACAAATGGGTGAAATATCGATCCATGTGAGTCATTTAACCGTACTTGCCAAGTGCTTGCGTCCGCTTCCCATCGTGAAATACAAAGACGGCGTTGCTTACGACGCCTTTGAAGACCCCGAAATGCGGTATCGTCAACGTTATGTGGATTTGATTGTTAACGATGGCATTAAAGATATTTTCCTGAAAAGAACGCAAATATTCAATTCCATGCGTTCTTTCTTCAATGAACGGGGATACATCGAAGTGGATACTCCTGTTTTACAAAGTATTCCCGGAGGTGCCGCCGCCCGTCCTTTCATCACCCATCACAATGCGTTGGATATTCCTTTATATCTTCGCATTGCAAATGAACTGTATTTGAAACGACTGATCGTAGGCGGTTTTGAAGGCGTTTACGAATTTTCGCGTAATTTCCGCAACGAAGGAATGGACCGGACGCATAATCCGGAATTTACGGCAATGGAAATTTACGTTTCGTACAAAGATTATAATTGGATGATGAATTTTACCGAACAGTTACTGGAAAGAATTTGTTTGGATGTTTTGGGAACAACAGAAATAAAAACAGGCGAACAACCGATTAATTTCAAGGCTCCTTACCGGCGGGTAACAATGACTGAAGCGATTAAAGAACACACAGGTATTGATATTTCGGGAATGGATGAAAATCAATTGCGCGAAGTTTGTAAACAATTACATGTCGAACAGGATAAAACGATGGGAAAAGGGAAATTGATTGATGAGATATTTAGCGAAAAATGTGAAAGTAAATACATTCAGCCGACTTTCATTACCGATTACCCCAAAGAAATGTCGCCCCTTTGCAAACGTCATCGTAAAAATCCGGAACTTACCGAACGTTTCGAATTGATGGTGAACGGAAAAGAATTGGGAAATGCCTATTCCGAGTTGAATGATCCGATTGACCAACGGGAACGTTTTGAAGAACAATTAAAATTATCGGAAAAAGGAGACGACGAAGCCATGTTTATTGATCAAGATTTTTTACGCGCTTTAGAATATGGAATGCCGCCTACATCCGGAATGGGAATAGGAATGGATCGTTTAGTGATGTTATTAACAGGACAAACTTCAGTTCAGGAAGTACTATTCTTCCCGCAAATGCGTCCCGAAAAGACAAACTAATAAATATTGAACAGTATGAATATTCCAGGCAAAATAGGTGTAATGGGTGGTGGAAGTTGGGCGACTGCCATTGCAAAGATTATTGCGATGACGCAAAACAATTTTAATTGGTATATGCGCCGTCCCGAGCAAATCGAAGAGTTCAGAAATTTTAGACATAATCCATCTTATTTGACAAGCGTAAAATTCAATATCGAAAACATCCAATTTTACGACAATATCAATGATATAGTGGAAAATTGCGACACATTGATTTTTGCAACTCCATCTCCATTTCTCAAGCAACATCTTCAAAAGTTGCACACTCCATTAAAAGATAAAATGATTATATCGGCTATTAAAGGAATCGTTCCGGATGAAAATATGCTGGTTTCCGATTATTTTGTTAAATTTTATGACGTTCCGGAAGATAATATTGCGGTATTAGGCGGACCCTGTCATGCGGAGGAAATCGCTTTAGAAAGATTATCCTATCTGACGGTGGATTGTACTTCTGAAGAAAGAGCTCAAACACTGGCTAATATGTTCAATACTCATTTTGTAAAAGCTTCTACAGGCAACGATGTTACCGGAATAGAATACGCATCGGTATTGAAAAATGTATATGCCATTGTATCGGGTATTTGTCATGGTTTGAAATACGGTGATAATTTTCAGGCAATCTTTATTTCAAACTCCATTATGGAAATGGAACGTTTCATTAACGCTGTTAATCCGGTTGAAAGAAACATCTGCGGTTCGGTCTACTTAGGCGATTTATTAGTAACTGCTTATTCCCGTTTTAGCCGGAATCGTATTTTTGGAACGATGATAGGGAAAGGGTATTCGGTAAAAACAGCCCAATTGGAAATGGAAATGATTGCGGAAGGATATTTCGGAACCAAATGTATTAAAGAAATAAACAGTGTATATCAAGTCGATATGCCAATATTAGATGCTGTATATTCTATTTTATACGAACGGAAATCAGCTGTTCCGGTTATACGTAAATTAACAGAAACGTTCAAATAAAAAATAAATAAAATGATTACATTAGATATCAACAAGGCATTAGGCACAATTACAAAGGAACAAGTTTACGCACAAGCCTGTAATGCGGACGCTTGTAACAAGGCATTGGAAAATAAGACCGGAAAAGGAAGTGATTTTTTAGGTTGGTTGCATCTTCCGTCTTCGACTACCGACGCGGAAATAATAGATATTCAAGCAACGGCTAATCATCTCCGTTCCAAATGCGAAATAGTAGTAGTGATTGGTATCGGTGGAAGTTATCTGGGCGCTAAAGCCGTAATTGACGCACTTTCCGGATCATTCGATTTCTTGGAAAACAAAAAACCGCTTATTGTTTACGCCGGTCATCTAATCGGTGAAGATTATTTGTACGAATTGTCTAACTATTTGGAAAAAAAATCGTTTGGCATTATTAATATTTCCAAATCGGGAACTACGACAGAACCTGCTTTAGCTTTTCGTATCCTGAAAAAACGCTTGGAAGAAGCTGTTGGAAAAGACGAAGCTCGAAAGCGAATAATTGCAGTAACCGATAAAACACGTGGCGCTTTGAGAACACTGGCAACGAAAGAAGGATATAAAACGTATGTAATCCCCGACGATGTAGGAGGACGTTTTTCCGTTTTAACTCCGGTGGGCTTACTTCCGATTGCAGTAGCAGGTATTGACATTAAGCAACTAATTGCAGGTGCAGCAGATATGGAAAAAGCAACCGGAAGCGATGTGAAGTTTGAAAACAATCCCGCTGAAATATATGCAGCGATCCGAAACGAAATCTATAAAAGCGGTAAGAAAATAGAAATTCTGGCTAATTTCAACCCAAAATTACATTATGTTTCCGAATGGTGGAAACAACTTTACGGAGAAAGCGAAGGAAAAGATAACAAAGGGATTTTTCCTGCTTCCGTCGATTTTACTTCCGATCTCCATTCGATGGGACAATGGATTCAAGAAGGCGAAAGAAGTATTTTTGAAACGGTTATTTCGATTGCAACGCCTCAATATACCGTAGAAGTTCCTTTCGACGAACAAGATTTGGACGGATTAAACTTCATGGCAGGGAAAAGAGTAGATTATGTAAATAAAATGGCCGAATTAGGCACTCAAATGGCCCATGTGGACGGTGGAGTACCCAACATCCGTATTGAACTTCCCGAATTAAACGCCTGTTATTTAGGACAATTACTTTATTTCTTTGAAAAAGCTTGCGGTATAAGCGGTTATATGTCAGGCGTTAATCCATTTAACCAACCGGGTGTGGAAGCTTACAAAAAGAATATGTTCTCCCTTTTGAACAAACCGGGATATTAATGATTAAAGCCATACTATTCGACATGGATGGAATCTTGTATAATTCCATGCCGAGCCATGTAAAAGCATGGCGTGAAACGATGTCGAGCATCGGCATAGAATCTTCTCCGGAAGATTTTTATATGTTTGAAGGGAGAACAGGACATTCTACGATCAATATTCTTTTCAATCGCTGTTTCGGACGGGATGCAACACCCGAAGAAGCAGCAACGCTTTATGCAAAAAAAGCGCAACGATTCCTCGAATTGGAATATCCTGAGTCTCAACCCATGCCGGGCGCTTTGGAAGTATTGGAAAAGGTAAAAGCATTGGGATTGCAGCGAATCATTGTGACCGGTTCGGGACAATACGCTTTATTCGATAAATTGGATAAACATTATCCCTGCTTTTTTGATAAAAATTTAATAGTAACGGCTTATGACGTCCAATACGGCAAACCTCATCCCGAACCGTATCTCATGGGATTAAAAAAAGGAAAACTCCAACCGGATGAAGCAATTGTAATAGAAAATGCTCCGCTTGGGATCGAATCGGGACGCGCCGCCGGAATTTTTACTGTTGCCGTCAATACCGGCCCTTTGCCGGACAAAGTGTTATGGGAAGCAGGCGCTAATGTTTTATATCCATCCATGCAGACATTGGCTAAGTTAATCGAAACTTTTGTAAAATAACTTGATACCTCCCACAACGATTATTTCCCGAAAGTACGGTTAAAAGAATCTACTTTTTTTCGTGATATTGATCACATTTTCATTTTTTTAAATAAATAAAAGGACAACAGAATAAATTTGTCCTTTTAAAAAATATTCAGGAATTTGAAATCATTTATGCTGA
>JAIRLY010000098.1 GCA_031259075.1 Dysgonamonadaceae bacterium
ATTTGACATTCCAAATAAATTGCAAAGATTTAACGTTATTTAACGCATTGATGAAAAATAGCTTGATATTGTTTAATAACAGGTTTGGCAATTTTGGTTGCCAAGTGAATAAACTCCAAGCTTTTATTGTCTTCAATCAACAACTTAACACGGTTGTAATCACTGATATAGTGGTCAACGGCACGTTGCGAATGATTTGTTTCAAGTTTGCGTCAAAAATCCATAAATCTTTAGCCTTTGATTTTATACCGGATGAAACAATTTTTGCTTCATCCGGTTTGGTGTGCGCCTGCCTCGTTGGGGTATAGCGTTTCAACCCTTGTCATTTCGAAAATTTGCAGGGGCAATGCACCTGGCAGCAAGCGGAGCGGCGATGTCCGTACAAATTGCGTCTTGCGACAAAAGTGAAAAAATACTATTTTTGTAACTCAATGGAAAAATCCGGTAAAATGAAAAATAATCACAGTAATAAATCGACTGTACGGAAAATATTTCCTGTACTTCAAATGGGTTGCGCTTCTTGCGCGGCGCGGGTTGAAAATGCCGTAAGAAATCAGCCCGGCGTTGTAAATGTGTCCGTCAATTTTGCAACTGCCCATCTGATAGTGGAATATATCCCGGAAGTTATTTCTCCTGAAAACCTGTTGGAAGCCGTCCGAAAAGCGGGATATGGCTTGCTTATTGAGGAAGAAAACGAAGCGGACGCTTTAGCGGAAATTCATAAAAAAGATTTTAAGAGGCTGAAAATCAAAGCTATTTGTAGTCTTTTCTTTTCATTTCCTGTTGTGATGATCGGAATGTTTTTTATGCATATTCCTTTTGCCAATGAAATAATGTGGGCGCTTTCTACGCCTGTTGTTTTTTATTTCGGTTGTACTTTTTTCACGAATGCATGGAAACAGATGAAACGTCGTTCTACCACTATGGATACATTGGTGGCCTTGAGTTCCGGAATTGCTTATTTGTTCAGTGTTTTTAATACATTATTTTCCGGTTTCTGGTTGGAAAGAGGGATACATTCGCATGTTTATTTTGAATCTGCCGACGTGATTATCACTTTTGTTTTATTAGGAAAGTTATTAGAAGAGAAAGCCAAAGGAAAAACTTCATCTGCTTTGAAAAAATTGATTGGTTTGCAACCTCAATCGGTAACTGTTGTCCGAGAAAACAACCGTTATGTGGAAATTCCTGTAAAAGAAGTAATTACCGGCGACGTAATTTTAGTAAAACCGGGTGAGAAAATCGCTGTGGATGGTTTTGTGACGGAAGGAAGCTCGTATATTGATGAAAGCATGTTGAGCGGAGAACCGATCCCTGTATTGAAACAAATGAATAATAAAGTATTTGCAGGGACAATTAATCAGAAAGGCAGTTTTCATTTCAAAGCCGAAAAAGTAGGGACAGATACAATGCTTGCCCGAATTATTCAAATGGTTCGGGATTCGGAAGGAAGCAAAGCCCCTGTCCAAAAATTGACGGATAAAATAGCGGAAATATTTGTTCCGATAGTATTTGGCATTTCCGTTCTGTCGTTTGTTATCTGGTTGCTGTCGGGAGGAACAGATGGTTTTACTCATGGCTTGTTAGCTATGATTACGGTATTAATAATTGCCTGTCCGTGCGCTTTAGGATTGGCTACCCCCACAGCAATAATGGTTGGTATAGGTCGAGGCGCTGAAAAAGGAATTTTAATAAAAAATGCCGAAAGCCTTGAAATAGCTCGGAAAATAAATGCAATAGTGTTGGATAAAACAGGAACGCTTACCGAAGGAAAACCGGTAGTAACAGATATTTTTGGGTTGAATGACAAACGAGATGAACAGGTAATCTTCAGTTTGGAAAAAAAATCCGAACATCCACTGGCGGAAGCGATCGTGAAGCATTTGGGTGAATTACCGATTAAGCCGGTCGAACATTTCGAAAGCATATCCGGAAAAGGCGTAAAAGGCGAGATTGACGGTCGAACTTATTTTGTTGGAAATAAAAAACTGCTTGCGGAAAATAAAATTATGATCGCCGAAACACTTCTTTCAAAAGCAGAATTGGTAGCCAAAGAATCAAAAACGCCGGTCTGGTTTGCAGACAGCCAAAATGCGATAGCTTTTATTGCTATTGCCGATAAAATAAAAGAATCCTCTCAAACGGCTGTTAGTCAACTACAGGCATTAGGAGTAGAAGTATATATGCTTACGGGAGATCAGGAGGCGACGGCCCGAGAAATAGCTCTGAAAACCGGAATAAATCATTATGAAGCCGGATTATTACCCGAACAAAAAACGGATTTTGTAAGAAAATTACAGAAAAAAGGAAAAATTGTTGCGGTGGCCGGCGATGGAATAAACGACAGCGCGGCTCTGGCGCAAGCCGATTTGAGTATTGCAATGGGAAGCGGCAGCGATATCGCAATAGATGCGGCTAAAATGACGATTATATTATCCGATTTGACCAAAATACCGGAAGCGGTTCACTTGTCTAAGCGAACAGTTGCTATCATTCGCCAAAATGTGTTTTGGGCATTTATCTATAATCTTATCGGAATTCCTATAGCAGCCGGCCTTCTTTATCCGGTGACCGGTTTTCTTCTTAATCCGATGATTGCAGGAGCAGCTATGGCTTTGAGCAGCGTGACTGTGGTAGGCAACAGTCTCCGCCTCAGAACAAAATAACCACGGTGAAAAAACAATCTAATATGTCTGTCTTCTTTTGTTTCCAATTTTATTGGGAAACGATGCGGAATAATTCAACACTGCGCCGTTTGTCAGAGCCGATGCGGCGATGGCGCAGACGTTGAACGTCTTTTTGCTCTTTGCCTTGCCTGTCGAGGCAGAGAAATTGCCCAGCGTGCTGACAATGGCTATCTTTTTTTGCCGGCAAAGATACATAGTAAAATCGTAATAAACTAACATACAAATGTTTGCAACTGAATTTGTCTATACTTTGGCGCAATTTGTCCGGGTGTTGAGAAAGAAAGTTTTTTGAGCGTGTTTTTTGTCCGCGATTGGCTTGGGTTTGTCCTGATTTATAAGTAAGTACCATTTTATGATTAAGAATGGAGCATGAGATAGAACGAATTTTTTGCAAAAACTTGGATATTAAAAAAAGTCGTACCTTTACCGAAGAATTTCAAAATAATAAATTTCAATGATATGATGTTCAATGAACGAATAAAATGGTTACGGGAAGAACAAGGACTGCCATTGCGCAAGTTGGCGGCTGCTTTGGATATTGATACAGCCTCTTATTGCAAAATCGAAAAAGGCGAGCGGCGAGCGAGAAAAGAGTATATTTCCATTATTGCCGATTTTTTGAAAGTCGATTACGAAGAATTGCTTAAATTTTGGCTGGCAGACCAAGTAACCGCACTTGTCGAAGATGAACAAAAGGTTGCAGATATGGCGTTGAATATTGCAAAACAAAATTTTAATAAACAAGAATGATGTGTTGTTGCAACATAATAAAAATGCTGACAAAATTATTTCATAAAGATATGAAACAGATACGCATATATTACGAAAGTTTGGAGCAGGCTGAAAATTATATCAAGCCGATTGTAGAACGGGTTGTTGATACAAAGGCAGTTGATATTGTTTTAGTAAAACGTCCAAAGATTTCAAAAGATTTGAATAACGGCTCAATCGCCGCAATTCAAACAATAACAACGCCCGATGCTTTGATAACAGGCATTTCCAACGGCAAAGAATATCCGTTAGTGCTGATTGAATTTACAGAGGCTGTTACAACCGAAGACCACGAATTGCAACGCACTTATGGCGCAGTTGCAGCGTACCTATCGGGTGCTTATTATCTGAAATTAGCAGGCGAAAAATACTCTGAAAAAGAGTTTGGTGGCGCAAAATATAATCCATTTTCAACTCCGAAAATATTTATTGACGAGGTCGGTTACGAGGGCTATATCATTGCTGATTGGAAAACCGAAAAAGACAATAAATATACTTTGCAACGCAATTCAAAATATCCGTCTTGTCCACCTGACATTGCCATTCTGACAGCCACTTTGCAAAGTGCTGTTTCCGCTTTCGTGAGTTCCGAACGAGACTGGTTTGCTCGTAGTTTATCCACATTAAAAAAAGGACAATCATATCAAACCTACCGCAAACAAGTAGATTGCGCAACAGGAGCAAAAGAGTTGTTGGCAACGTGGAAAGGTCGCCGCGATAGCAACTTAAACAAGCTACGTTACTTTGTGAAAAATAATTTTATTGCTGCAAAAATAAATCGTTTTAGCCACGCGATGGACCCGGACAGAGGCATTTTAACGTTCATTTCATTTCTATTTTCCAAAACAAATAAGGTGTTTGGCATCTATGCGCTTGTACGTCCTCGTGTCGTGGTAATGAATTGATGCAACAGGACTTGACAACGCTTGATGAAATGTGCGATAAGTTGGCAACTGCTCTTGAAATGGACAAAGGCGGTATTCCTGATTGGTTGATTGACGAATTTACCAAAGTAGCCGCAAAAGCCAAGTCACTAAATGAAACGATAAATTTTCAGCCTGTTTGGGAAAAACACAAAGCAAAACTTACAGAAAACAAAGTCGTGATGACACTTGCCTACTTTTTAGATGGTATATATTTAAATCACAATGGAATATGTTTGGAATGGGATAAGCGAAAGTTAGTAAACACAAAGAGTGAGAATTTTTTACCTGCATTTTCAAAACATTTCGGATTTTCCACATACACAGTACCAACACCAATTATTGAAGTTGCAAACGAAGTAGATGAAGACGAGGTTACATATACTATTGTTCATAAAATCCTAATTCCAAACGGTTTCCAAATCATTTCTGTATCTTATCCCGGCTCGCAGGGCGGTGGGGCAGTTTTACCTAATCCTGAACTTGGGAAAGCGCAACCGCGTGAATATCCTGATGTTATTGCCTTACCCCCGACACACTCAAACATAGATGTTGTGCTGAATGAGAGCTAAGGAATGTTTGTAAAGTCAAGTGTAGAAAAGGATTTAGAAAAAGTTTTGCGCTACAAGACTGATTCACAACTTAAAACAGCACTCAAAGAAACATTGTTAGTAGCACAAGTAATCGACAAAAATAAAGAACTCAAAAACATTGTAATTGGGGTTGCCTTTGGTGTAAGAAATGGCACAATAACCGCTTGGCAGCCTGATAATGTTGATTTCATTTTCCGCATTACCAATCGCAATGAGTGGGCAATCGGCATATTCAAACAAGATATGCGCGATCTTATAAAGAAAATTGAAGGGAAAACGAGTTTTCCAACTGTCTATAAACTAGCAAGAGATAATGACAATGAACCAAAATTATTTTGATTATGAAAAAATATAAAATTGCAGAAGAAAATTCAGATTACTTTGTTGCAGAGACGCAAACTGAATACCTCGCTTCAAGAGAACTTGCAAAGGAGGAAAAGAAATCTACGTTGGGCTTCAATGGCTTAACACCATCAGAGTGGGCTTTGCTCTCGAAAAATGTGGTAGTCGAGGACGATTTACTCAATCCTGTTTGGAACGACTTATCATCGCCGCGCAATAAGTACCAACTCGAACACGGTGCTGTTTATCCTATTAAACTGTGTGAAAGGCTTATAAAAATGTATTCCAAAGAAGGCGATGCTATTTTTGACCCTTTTTTAGGAATTGGTACAACGATGATTGCAGCGCATCAGTTGAGTCGGCATTGTGTCGGCACAGAGTTAAATCCGAAATTTGCTGATATAGCAGGGAAATGGCTTGCCGATGTTCAGGGCTTATTCGCAAATGATTTGCATTACAAAATTGTGAACGACGACTGCCGTAATCTGTTAAAACACGTTCATAAGGACAAAATTCAAGTAACTGTTACGTCGCCGCCTTATGCTGACTTTATTCAAAAATCGCTAAAAGACAGGGAAACGACGCATAAAACATCTGTAATCAAGATAGAAAACAACAGCACCGTCAAGCAATACAGCCAAGAAGAAAATGACTTTGGCAATTTGCCGTATCCTGCTTTTTTGGAACAGATTAAGCACATTTTGAAAGACAATTTGGAGGTTACAAAAGCAGGTGGGTACTCGTGTTGGGTAGTTAAAGATTATCGCGATACCAAAAACAAGGTGCCGTATGTACCGTTCCATTCCGATTTGGCAAGAGCAGGCGAAGAAGTCGGGTGGAAATATCACGACCTTATTATTTGGGACCAGACAGGGCAACGCCGATTAGTTCTTTTGGGCTATCCGAGCGTATTATATACGAATCAGAATTGTTCATTTATAGTAGTGTTCCGTAAAGTAAAATGACTATGAGTTACAGTATAGATTTCAATTTTGGCAGCGGTGATACAATGTATTTAACACATTCTTTGCACCCATATCCCGCAAAGTTTCCGCCTCAACTGCCGCACGCAATTATTAAAAAGTTTGCGCACAAGCAGGCAACGATTTTAGACCCTTTTTGTGGTTCAGGTACAACGCTTGTTGAGGCTCGTTTGTTGGGCTGTAATGCTATCGGAGTTGATGTAAATGGCTTATCCTCTTTGCTTTCCAAAGTCAAGGCAACGCCGCTTTCCGAAAAAGAACTTGTGCAAATCAAATCATTTCTTGATTTGATTGCAAACGAGGATTTTCAGTGGAAAATGAAACGTCCGACAATCAAAGTGAAAGAAATAGACGGTTTGGAGCATTGGTTTCAACATAATGTAGCAGAGGAATTAACACATATTCTTAATCTAATATCAAAGTTAGACGATGTAAATGTGCGTGATTTTCTCAAAATAGTTTTGTCCTCAATCATTGTACGGGTTTCCAACCAAGAGAGCGACACGCGATTTGCCGCCAAAAACAAGAACATTCCGGCTAATTTTACTTTCGGACTATTTTTAACAAGAGCAAATGAGTATCTAACACGCATTGCAGAATACTCCCACAAAGTAAATGGGGACGGTTATCTCAAACTCTTAAATGCCGACAGTAGAAATCTGCAAATGCTTAATAATGAAAGTGTTGATATTGTAATTACTTCGCCGCCTTATGCCAACACATACGACTATTATTTGTATCACAAATTCCGTAAGCGTTGGCTTGATTTAGACGTGCATTTTGCGCAGTACAACGAAATCGGCTCACGTCGAGAGTATTCAAGTTTGAAAAAGCCCGCAGAACAATGGACTGTTGATTTGAAAAAATGTTTTTCGGAAATGTACCGTTTAATCAAAAAAAACGGTTTGGCATTTATCGTAATCGGCGACAGCGTGATAAAAAAGGAACTGATTAAGATTGACGAGGTTATAACTGATTTTATGCCTGAAATTGGCTTTGAAATTTGCAATATAATTTCGTCTGATTTGTCGGAACATTCACGCATTTTCAACCCAACATTTGCGCAGAAAAATAAAAAAGAACATCTTATAATACTAAAAAAAAAATTCAATAATGTATGAGTAAGTATATCAATCAATCCCAAATAACAGGCGAGAAAGGTGTTGCAGCATTTTACTCTTATGCGTGCAACATACGCCTTTTATCATTTTTAGAGAAGAATCTAAAAATGATTTTGGAATTGAATTGATAAACAAATATTTCAAATCTCATTGTGCGCGAAAGGGTATTTGGTATAACAAAGAATTTAGCCGTTTTTATTTTGCAAAGCAAAATGAAGAGGCAATAGAAACAGAAACAAGAGATAATTGCGAAAAAAAGATATTCAGGAAAGAGAAAAACCGTTCAAAAAAAAAGCGTGAAACAGAGAGAGGTTGTAACCAATTACAATTACTACGAAAAACCCTCTTTCTTTAGGCATTTTGCTTTTGAGATAAATTATTTCTTTGACGACCAAGCACTATTGTTAGCCATTACGCCAAAGTACTTATTCACAAGCGATAGAAAAACTGTACTTGGGGATAGAAAAAAGATAACTCAATATACAAACTTCCTTACCTCAAAAGAATTTAATCAGCAAGTTCTCAACCACATTTATTTTATTGTTCAATATTTGTCGGATAAAGGGGAATTTATTATTGCCGATTATGATAATTGTAAGATAAGTTTGAGTTCTTTGATTAAAATAAATGTATCATTTGGAATACCAACAGTTACAGGACACAATAATCAAAAGATGAAAAAGGTTGCAGTAAGTGACCATTATGTTCAACCAACTTTGTTTTGACACTATGGAAGTAAAATTATTAAATGAACCTCTTGTCGAATTTGCAGACAATTTTTTGTGCGATGACCCCCAAAAAGGAATTGCATTGACAGGTTTTTATTCTCTTTCCAATAATACTCATAATTCAGAAATTCATTATTCGATAGTTGGAACAAACCAAAATATTGAAGATTTTAGAAAATGGATATAGCGATTTCAAAATCCCATTGAGGCAAGCGCTTTAGAAGTAAAGATTAAAGATGAGTTAGAAATTAAAGAAGATGGCAGCATTGAAACTGTTGAAAACGGTTTGTTTGCAGATGACGAGTTTGATTTTTACATCGAAGATAACCCTACTCATCCTTTTTCAGAAAGCATTTTTTAAACATCTTAATAACCGGATGTTATGCTTTTTCGTGCCTTTGTACTTTCACGCCACCTGTAAAATCATTCCAAATTATTTATTTCGCATCCCTAAGCGTGTACATGAAAATTAGATTACAATGTTTATTATTTTATTCGGGACTATGATTATTTTCTTTGGCTTTTTTCCTTCCAGCCATTTTTGAGAATTTTCGTTTGTCAGGACTGTTTTTTCAACTTCGTCTTTAGGAGCGTTTACCGGAAAATCCAATGTAAATCGAGCTTTACCGTTGAAAGAGACAGTATATTTTATCATACTTTCTTTCAGGTATTCTTCGTTGTATTCCGGAAACCGGGCGTCGCAAACAGTCGTTTGATTGCCTAACCGATGCCACAGTTCTTCGGAAATATGAGGAGCAAAAGGTGCTAAAACAACGATTAAATCGCTCAATATAACTCGTTTATTACATTTTAAGGCGATCAATTCGTTTACACAAATCATAAATGCAGCGACGGAAGTGTTGAACGAGAAATTTTCAATGTCCCGGCTTACTTTTTTGATCAGTTTATGTATTGTTTTTAATTCTTCGGCAGTGGGCGGTTCTTCGACAACGGTGAACGTGTCGCCTTTGAAAAACAGATTCCACAATTTGCGTAAAAAACGGGAAACACCGTCAATACCATTGGTATCCCAAGGTTTAGATTGTTCCAAAGGGCCGAGAAACATTTCGTATAAACGCAAGGTATCTGCCCCGAAATTTTCCACTATATTATCCGGATTTACTACATTAAACATGGATTTGGACATTTTTTCGACAGCCCAACCACAAATATATTTTCCTTTTGTTTCCTCTGTTTCGGTTGAAGCGGAAGAGGGATATTCTAAAATAAACTCGGCGGTTTTGTATTCCGGGTTCCAGTTTTTAAAGGCTTCGATATCTAAAATATCATTTGAAACTTTGTTTACGTCCACATGGATGGGAGTTACATCGTATTGGTCTTTTAATCCGAAAGAGACAAAAGTGTTTGTATTTTTGATTCGATACACAAAACTGGAACGACCTTGAATCATACCTTGATTTACCAATTTTTTGAATGGTTCTTCTTCCGAAACAATACCTGTATCAAACAGGAATTTGTTCCAAAAACGGCTGTATATCAAATGTCCCGTTGCATGTTCCGTTCCGCCGATATACAAATCGACATTTCTCCAATATTCATTTGCTTCTTTTGAGATCAGTTCTTTACTGTTTTTTGGGTCTTCATAGCGCAAGTAATATGCAGACGAACCGGCAAATCCCGGCATGGTTGACAATTCCAAGGGATAGCCGTTGTAATTCCAATTTTTAGCACGTCCCAACGGTGGTTCACCTGTTTCGGTTGGCAAAAATTTATCTACTTCCGGCAACTCAACCGGAAGATCTTCTATATCCACCGCGTAAGGCATTCCATCTTTATAATAGATGGGGAAAGGCTCGCCCCAATAACGTTGACGACTGAAAATAGCATCCCGTAAGCGATAGTTTATTTTTATTTTTCCTAAACTTTCTTCTTCTATGTATTTTTGAACTTTTTGAATAGCATCTTTTACCGTCAGACCATTTAAGAATCCGGAATTAATCATGATTCCTTCTTTTGCGTCAAAACTTTCTTCAGAAATATCCGCTCCCTCAATCAGGGGAATAATCGGCAATCCGAATTGTTTTGCAAACGTATAGTCGCGACTGTCATGTGCAGGAACAGCCATAATTGCCCCTGTACCGTATCCCGCCAACACATAATCGGAAATCCATACAGGAATGGCTTTGCCCGTTACCGGGTTCATTGCATAATTGCCTGAAAAGACTCCGGTTACTCGCCGGTCGGCAATGCGTTCGCGTTCAGTGCGGCGTTTTACGGCTTCCAAATAAGTTTCTACTTCCGCTTTTTGTTCGGAGGTCGTTACTTGCCGAACATATTCCGATTCGGGAGCCAATACCATGAAAGTAACCCCAAATATAGTGTCGGGACGAGTGGTAAAAACAACAATTTCCCTTTGTTCTTCTCCTTTGGAAGTGGTCAAAGGGAAGCGTATTTCCGCTCCGGAACTTCTACCTATCCAATTTCTTTGCGTTTCTTTCAGAGATTCCGTCCAATCTATTTTATCCAAACCTTCCAACAGTCGTTGCGCATAAGCTGAAACACGCAGACTCCATTGGCGCATTTTGCGTTGTTCCACCGGATAGCCACCGCGAATCGAAACGCCTTCGCTCACCTCATCATTCGCTAAGACAGTGCCCAAAGCAGCGCACCAATTTACCCTTGTGTCTGCCAAGTATGCAATACGATAGTTCATTAGAATTTCCTGCTTTTCTTTTTCGGATTTGGCGTTCCAATTCTCAGCTGTAAATTGAATTTCTTCCGTACAGGCAATATTTAAGTCTTTTGCACCTTGAGATTCAAAAACGGCAATCAGTTCCGTTATCGGCTTCGCCTGTTGTGCATCGTAACAATAATACGAATTAAACATTTTTATAAAAGCCCACTGTGTCCACTTATAATAATCCGGGTCGCAGGTACGAATTTCCCGTTCCCAATCGAAACTAAAGCCGATTTTATCCAATTGTTCCCGGTAGCGGTTGATATTTTGTTCCGTAGTAATCGCCGGATGTTGTCCCGTTTGAATGGCATATTGTTCTGCCGGAAGACCGTATGCGTCATAACCCATTGGATGCAATACGTTGAATCCTTTCAATCTTTTATATCTGGAATATATATCCGAAGCAATGAATCCGAGCGGGTGGCCGACATGTAAACCGGCTCCGGATGGATATGGAAACATATCCAAAACATAATATTTCGGTTTATTTTTATCCGCTTTTACCTGATAGGTCCGGTTTTCTTTCCAGTATTCCCGCCACTTTTTCTCGATTTCATTAAAATGGTATTCCATGATTTTGTTCTTTATTGTTAAAATTCAATTGAATTTGCAAAAGTAATCATTAATTTTTATATACCTTTGCACTCATTAAATTATTAGTGATGGTAAAAAGAACTTTTCCAATAGATAAATTCAAAGATTTGCAAACTCCGTTTTATTTCTATGATGTAGAGCTTTTGAAAGAAACATTGCGAAATGTAGTTGCAGAAGCGGGAAAATACGATTATAAAGTTCATTATGCGGTAAAAGCGAATGTTAATCCGCGTATTCTTTCCATTGTTTGTGAAAATGGATTGGGCGTAGATTGCGTGAGCGGCGGAGAGATTCAAACGGTTTTGAATATCGGTTTTCCTGCGGATAAAATAGTTTTTGCAGGAGTGGGGAAAGCTGATTGGGAGATTAATTTGGGTTTAGATAAGAATATCTTTTGTTTTAATGTAGAATCTGTTCCCGAATTGGAAGTGATCAACGAATTGGCCGGACGAAAAGGAAAAATAGCCCCAGTGGCATTGCGTATCAATCCGGAAGTGAGTGTTCATACGCATCACCATATTACTACGGGAATGAAAGAAAACAAATTCGGAATCAATCTGGATCAGCTGGATACGGTTTTGGATACATTGGATTTATTATCATCTGTAAAACTGATCGGTTTGCACTTTCATATCGGTTCGCAATTGGTGGATAAAGAACCTTTTCAAGCGCTTTGCAGCCGGGTAAACGAGCTTCAACAACAATTGGCGAAACGGAAAATCCAAGTGGAACACATCAATTTCGGCGGAGGATTGGGAATCGATTATGCATGTCCGGATCGTAATCCGATACCGGATTTCAAAGAATATTTCGAACTGTTTCATACGCATTTCCCTGTTTATCCCGGGCAGAAAATACATTTCGAGCCGGGGCGGTCCATTGTCGGACAATGTGGAAATTTAATATCCCAAACGCTTTATGTGAAGGAAGGAAGTTTTAAAAAATTCGTCATTTTAGATGCCGGATTTACCGAATTAATTCGTCCTGCATTTTATGAAGCGTATCATAAAATCGAAAATTTAAGTTCGAAAGAGCCGATAGAAGTATATGATGTAGTAGGGCCTGTTTGCGAGTCTTCCGATTGTTTTGGAAAGCAAATTGATTTGAATAAAACTCGCAGGGGAGATATTATTGCCATCCGGTCGGCCGGCGCTTATGGTGAAACGATGGCTTCTCAGTATAATTGCAGACAGCTTCCTAAAGCATATTTTTCAGACACATTGTAATTAAAGCATATATGGCGCAACCAATAGTAATTGTTTTCGACACGATTGAGATTGTATTGATTTCTATTTTACTTTTTTTCTTGATCATCCAATTGATCTATTATTGGTTTTATCTGGCAAAACCGTATTATTATCAGCGAGCTGTTGAAAAAGGGAAAATCGTTCAACCTTCGTCTCAGCCCCCTGTGTCTGTTATTATCTGCACAAGAAATGAAGCTCAAAACCTCGAAGTGTTTTTGCCGGCTATTCTTGAGCAAAATTATCCGCTTTATGAAGTTATTTGCGTAGACGATGCTTCAACAGATGCGACAGCCGAAATATTAAATCGTTTAACATTTAAATACAAACACCTTTATCATACCTATATTCCTGTAGGAAGTAAAAATTTAAGCCGGAAGAAGCTGGGTTTGACTTTGGGAATTAAAGCGGCCAAATACAATATATTGTTATTTACGGAAGCCGATTGCCGTCCCGATAGTCCTGATTGGATTCGCTGTATGGCAAAACATTTTACTGAAAAAAACACAATTGTATTAGGTTTCAGCGCTTTGGAAAAATATTCATCCGGATATGCGGCTTACGATTATTTCTTTTCCAACTTGCAGATGATTTCGTTGGCATTGAAAGGTCATCCTTACATGGGAAACGGAAGAAATTTGGGTTATAGCAAAAACTGGTTTATACAACAGAAAGGATTTTCGAGTTCTAATTTTTTAGACGCCGGTGAAGATGATCTTTTTATTAATGAAATAGCACGGAAAGATAATTTGTCGGTAGAATTGAAACGTGAAAGCATTATTCATGTAAAAATGGACGAAAACTCAACATGGAAAGACTTGAAAATTAAGAGAATGATCACCCGGAAATTTTATAAGCGGTTTTCTGTAAATTTTTGGAGAATGGAAAAGATATCCCGGATTTTATTCTTTATTATGCTTATTTTGAGTGTAATTTGCTTTGCTTCTAATTGGATACTATTGGGAATAGCTTTATTTTTTTATTTAATTCGATTATTTACCCAGTTATTTGTTATAAATAAAACAGCAGGATTGTTAAAATTGCCTAAATTTTATTTTACTTTATTTCTTTTTGATTTTATTCAGCCTTTTGTGGATGAATATTTCTATCTTTACCGATTATTTAGAGGCAGAAAAGATTATAATTGGAAATATGAAAGACGATAATGACGTATTTAAAGAATTTCAACAATCATTGAGCGGATTGGATGGAACTTTTCATGTTTTAGAAACATCTGTCCCTATTGAAAGACAAATGGAATACTTTAGATATTCCGAAAAAGTAAGAGCAAATAAAACCAAGAAAGAAACTGTGGAAAGACAGATTGAGGTTTTGAACGCAAATAATTCTACTTATGAAGAGGTGAAATATGCGATGACGTTTCTGGCTATTTCGGGCGATGTCAAAGCTTATCGAGCTTTGGAAACATACAGTAAAGATCCTCAGGAAGATTTATCGGATTGGGTCGCTTTGTCTTTGTTGCAGGCTAAAATCACTTTAGAATATGAATTTTCGAATGAAAAACAGGTTTTTATTTCTACCGGATTAGGCGGGAAAGGAACTAAGCTTCGTTTTTTTACTTTTTTCAAATCGGAAAAATTATGCCCTTTTTCTAAATATCAATGCGATTTAATCGAAAAGGAATTTTCTTTCGCTATCCATAAAAACAAGGGCATCTTGGAAGAAATAAAAGTAAAAAGCAACTATTTTACTTTGCTGTTCTTGATAGATATGCAGGTCGATATTAAAATTTTACTGAAAAATACGGTTTCGGAGTGTAACGAATATGGAAATTTCATTGATAACAGTTTTATCATCACCAATGTAAGAATATATTCCGAAGAAGAAATACAAAGAGAACTGCGAAAAAGATGAGTAATAAATTCGCTATTCAAGCTTTCAAATATGGAATAGTCGGCGTTTTCAATACATTGTTAACCGCAATTGTTATTTGGTTTATGATGCAATTTGTTTTTAATTTGAAAGGAGAACAAGAATATACGTCGAAAGCTGTTTTTGTCTCAAATATCGTAGGGTATGCGGCCGGTTTAATCAACAGTTTTATATGGAACCGGAAATGGACATTCAAAAGCAAAAAGAACCGGAAAACGGAGTTTTTCAAATTCATCGGCTCATTTTTAGTCTGTTATATTCTACAGTTGCTTCTTGTAATGCTTTTAAACAAGTCGGCAAGCGTTCCGTCGCTACAATTTGATTTTTTTAATAAGGAGTATATTCTTACTTCCGCTTATCTCTGTCAACTGACAGGTATCGTGTTTTATACGCTGTTGAATTTTTTATGCAATAAATATTACACGTTTAAATAACATTCTTTATGAAAATGAGAATAATAAAAACCGATTATGGGCATAAGAGTATTTATATAATTACTATTCTTTCGTGGGTATTCGTACTTTATAATTTGCAAACCGGATTTAAATCGTATGCAGATGAAGCTTTTTTTATTTTAGGATTAAATCCCGAACAAAGTTTAGGTATTCAACACAGTCAGTTTTTTCAGATAGCCCGGCCAATTTTTAAGTTGTTCCGATTGGATTATACGATTATTTGTTCGAGGATCGCCGCATTTATTATTACTTTTTCCACTTTGTTCTTTTTTGCTTTTGCTTCTTATCGTTGGTTGGAGAAAAAAGAAAGAATAAAAGAATCTTTTTACCTGTATTTATCACTTGTATTTCTATGGGGTATGCCCATTTTTCTCTCCGGCTATGAAATGTCTTTTTCGTTTAACCATTTGCTTATTTTCTTTGCAACGTTTATGCTTTCTTTCTATCTATTGTGGGATGTGACGAACAAAACAACAATCAAGCAACTGTTTGTTTATGCGATCGGATGTTTTTCCTTTCCGGCTATAATGAACTATTTTCCTTCGGGAATTTTAGTTTCTCCGGCATTGCTCTTTTTAATTATACTGAAAGAAAAAAATCATTGGAAGCGCATCGTACTTTCACTGTCAACGTTTATTATTGGAATGATTTCTTTTGCAATCGCTTATAATTCATTTGTTTATCCAATAGAAAACGCAATTAACGACATTATTGCAAGTATAAAAACGCCTGCTTTCGGTACGGGAGGATACGATGTATATTCCTACATACAACTCAACGTTGATTACCTAAAGAATTTCGTTCTGATTTTTTTATGTACGATTGGAATTTGTTTTATTTATTATATCAACCAACGACAGAAATATTATGATAAAACGATCCTGTCTATTTGCATTTTTATAGCCGTTTTGTTGTTTGTCGCTTTTGAGAGAAAAATTTTCAGATACAATATTTTGTTAATTCCGATAATCATGTCCGGGGCATTTTATTATTTATCGCTTCCTGTTTCGGAAAAACGGAAAAACAAAATACAGTTTAATTCGATTGTTCAGTGGCTTTTTCTTCTTTTTTTTCCTGTTATTGCTTTACAGGGAACCAATGTGGATATAATTTATAAATTGTCCTATCTGGGTTTTATCTGGATATTGATGCTGGCTTATCATTTATTTCAGATAAAAGATACTTTTCTTTATACATTCATTTTGTATTTAACTGTCATTATGATGTTGTGTATCTGTTTTGGAGGACATCTTTATTCTAATGTCAATGTGAGAGGAACAATATTTGATTCAAAATACAAAGTAGAAAACAGCCCAATGTTCAATCATATAAAATTGAAACAAAGCCAGGTTGATTATTTTCAAGAAGTCGACAGTATTTTAAAAATTCATCATTTTAATCCGCTCCAGGACCGGATTTATGTGCTTGATTATGATTATGCTGCTTTACTCTATTTAAATGCAGTCAATTACGGCGGACTTATGCACCATATTGAGAATATGATTAATTATAAATCGATTTTCTTTTCACAGGAAAATGCGCCGGATTATATTATTTTCCGTCGTTCCGACGAACGAATTTTTCACAAAATGGTCAAGAATTTTAATTGGCATCTTTACGGAGAATATATTATGTACGAAATAGGGAATCCGGAATCGCCGGAACTGATAGGGAATCGAATTTTGCTCATTAAAAATAATAAAAAGACCGAATAATATGAAGACGTTAAGCATCATTATACCTTGTTATAACGAAGAATCCGTCGTTGAATTATGTTATAACCGTATAAAATCCGTACTGGATACGTTGGATTTGAATTGTCGAATGATGTTTATCAACGATGGAAGTACAGACCGGACTCCTCTGATATTAAATGCGATTGCCCAATCGGACCGGACGGTTTCAATTATTCATTTTTCACGAAATTTTGGGCATCAGGCTGCCGTCACAGCCGGTATTCATCATTGCACTACGGATTTAGCGATAATTATGGACGCCGATTTGCAGGATCCGCCCGAATTAATACCTCAAATTATAGCGAAGCAAGAAGACGAAAATGCCAATGTGGTTTATTGCGTGCGCAAAACTCGTTTAGGAGAAAGTAAATTCAAATCATGGACGGCAAAAAAGTTTTACCGGACATTCAATCGTATTTCCGAGATGAAATTCCCGCTGGATACAGGAGATTTCCGGCTGATAGACGCACGGATCATGCAAGAATTTAACCGTTTCAAAGAACGGGGAAAATACGTCCGCGGTTTAATTTCCTGGGTAGGTTTCAAACAAATTCCTTTTTATTACGAACGAACTTTGCGTCAAGGCGGAGAAAGTAAATATCCGGTAAAAAAAATGTTATCTTTTGCCTCGACTGCGTTGTTATATTTTTCAAAAAGACCGCTTCAAATAGCCACAGGTTTGGGTTTTTTTGCGGTTTTGATAGGACTGATAATGGCCTTGTGGTTTATCTTTGGGAAAATGTTCGGTTATACGCAGGCACAAAGCGGATGGACGTCCATTATGATTGCCGTTATTTTTTTCGGAGGGGTGCAACTGCTTACCATTGGCGTTTTGGGCCAATACGTAGGTATTTTGTTTGATGAAGTGAAAGAAAGGCCTGAATATATTATTGAAAAAATCATTAACGAATAATTTGTGAAATAATTCAAAAAAGACTATATTTGCGGGCTGATAAAAAAAAGCCCTTATAGCTAATTAATTGTCAAAAATAAAATAAAATTCAAATGCAGAACAAAGGATTTATAAAGTTTCTTGCGATAGCGCTTACTTTGGTAAGTCTCTTTTATTTGTCGTTTACGATTGTAACGAATAAATATTATAAACAAGCCAAAGAGTATTCCGGAGGAATTCCGACTTTAGAAAGTCAATATCTGGATTCGTTAGCGAAAGAAAAAATATGGTTGGGTTATAGCCTCGAAAAGTGCCGTGCAATGGAGATCAATCTGGGTCTCGACCTGAAAGGCGGCATGAATGTGATTATGGAAATTGCGGCCGCCGACGTGTTGAAATCTCTTTCCGACAATAATCCGGATCCGGTTTTCAATCAAGCGCTTACAAAAGCGTCCGAACTTCAAAGTAAAGGTCAGAATGATTTCATTTCCGCTTTTGCCGGTTCGTATAAGGAATTAGATCCGAACGCCAAATTATCGGTTATTTTCGGCACTTACGAATTGAAGGATAAAATCAGGCCTCAAAGTTCAAACGAAGAAGTAATAGCCATTTTAAGAACCGAACTTAAAAGCGCTTACGATAATTCGTTCAATGTGCTTCGTAATCGTATTGATAAATTCGGGGTAGTCGCTCCGAATATTCAAAATATGGATCGGGAAGGTTTGATTTCTATCGAACTTCCGGGAGTGAAAGAACCGGACCGCGTACGGGATTTGTTGCAGGGAACGGCTAATCTGGAGTTTTGGGAAACATACACCGAAGCGGAGATTCATCAAACATTAATCACAGCCAATAATATCATCCGCGATTCTATTCAATATGCACGTCAACAGGCGCAGGCTTCTGTTTCTTCTACAACCCCCGAAACTTCGGAAGTGGTAGAACAAATCGATCCTGTAACGGGTGAATTAATAAATAAAGAAGCGGCGACGGAGCAAGCAAACGAGGAAATGGCAGAAGAAGCGGCGATTGAAAATTCGCAATGGCCCTTATTTGCATTGATGGGATTAAATCCGGCTGAACCGTATCAGCAATGTGTAGTAGCCGCCGCAAGGAAGAGCGATTTGTCCAAAATTAATTCCTTTCTCAATAATGCGAAAGTAAAAGCCTTGCTGGACGCCAATCGCATCAGCCTCAAATGGACGGTAAAACCGCGTACGGAAGATAGCGATGTTTATGAACTGGTCGCTTTGAAAATTAATTATATCGACGGTAAACCGAAACCGGTATTGAGCGGCGACGTTATTCAAGACGCTACCGACCATTTCAGTCAATATTCCTCATACGCCGAAGTAAGCATGACAATGAAAAGTGAAGCGGCTAAAATCTGGGCCCGTTTGACAAAGGACAATATCGGCCGTTCGGTCGCTATTGTTTTGGACGATGCTGTTTACTCTTTTCCTACGGTACAGACAGAAATTACGGGAGGAGTTTCCCAAATTACAGGTAATTTTACTTCCGAACAGGCGAAAGACTTGGCGAATGTATTGAAATCGGGAAGGATGTCGGCACGCGCCAAAATCGTTCAAGAAGAAATTGTAGGTCCTTCATTAGGACAGCAAGCTATTAATCAGGGATTTGTTTCTTTCGTAATCGCTCTTATTATATTGGTTTTGTATCTAATCATAATGTATGGATGGAGACCGGGATTGGTTGCCAGCGGCGCATTAGTGCTTAATCTGTTTTTCTCGCTGGGAGTGATGGCTTCTTTCCACGTTGTGCTCACCTTATCCGGTATTGCGGGTATTGTGTTGGCGCTTGCCATAGCGGTAGATGCGAACGTGTTGATTTACGAACGTATTAAAGAAGAAATGCGTGGAGGCAAAGTCTTGAAAAAAGCAGTGGAAGAAGGTTATGGAAAAGCTTTTTCCGCTATTTTTGATGCAAACTTGACTTCGCTTATCACCGGTATCATTTTATTGGTATTCGGTACAGGTCCTATTCGAGGTTTCGCTTTCACGTTGATTATCGGTATTGTTGTGTCGTTCTTTACTGCTGTTTTCTTAACTCGTTTGACTTATGAAACTTTATTTGCAAAGGGAAAATTGCAAAATCTGATATTTACTACGCGCGTTTCTAAAAATTTTCTTGTTAATCCGAATGTCAATTTCTTAAAGAACGTAAAAACATTGTACATCGCCATAGGAGTGATAAGTATTTTAGGCGTCACTACCTTTGCAACAAGAGGTTTAAATCAAGGTATTGATTATACGGGAGGCCGAAATTATGTCATTAAATTCAAACAACCTGTAAATACGGTACAAGCCGAAGCTTTGTTGGATCCTTATTTTGAAAATCACACACCGAGTGTTATTACGATAGGCACTTCCAATCAGGTGAGAATTTCTACCAATTATATGATCAACTCCAATGATATTTCCGTAGATAGTATTATTCAAATCAGGCTTTATGAAGGATTGAAGACGCTGTTGCCGGAAGGAACAAATTACGATGAATTTATCAAAGGAGATTATATACAAAGTCAACAAAAAGTAGGACCAAGCATCGCAGACGATTTAAAACAAAAAGCCTTCTGGGCCATCGGATTAGCGGTACTTGCCATCGGATTGTATATCTTGTTGCGATTCAGAGATATTTCTTATTCGGTGGGTTCAATCCTTGCTTTAACGTTCGATACGCTGTTTATTTTGGGGATGTATGCAACCTTGTGGGGATTTGTGCCGTTCTCGTTGGAAGTCGACCAGACATTTATTGGCGCTATTCTTACGGTAGTCGGGTATTCGATCAACGATAAGGTGGTTATTTTCGACCGCGTGCGTGAATATACTCATTTATATCCGAAGAAACCCAAATTTGAAATATTCAACGGTGCGCTCAATTCAACATTGGATAGAACGTTCAATACATCTATGAGTACATTACTGGTGTTGTTGATCATTTTCTTCTTTGGAGGCGAGTCGATTCGCAGTTTCTCCTTTGCCATGATATTAGGAGTTATTATCGGTACGCTGTCTTCGTTGTTTGTGGCAGCTCCAATCGCTTATAACATACAAGCCCGAAAAGAGAAAAAAAGTTTGTAGAAGTAAGTTTTCATTGTTCAATAAATCTTAGTCGCTTAGTCAGCGACAAAAGATGGAGGAAGACAGAATAGACGGAAAAAAAGCCGTTTATCTGTCTTCTTTTTTTGCCTCTCTAAACGAGTAGATAATAGCGAAGTTATGTCTTTCCTTTTTGTTTCTCACTTTACCCAAATATTCAGCGATGAAAGACGGCAGCAACAGAACCGGATTCAATCAATCTTTTTCGAGCTTCATCTTCCGGTAAATGGAGTTCTTCCATAATCATTTTTACGCCTCGTTTCATTAATTTATTATTTGTCAGCTGCATATTCACCATTTTATTGCCTTTCACTCTTCCAAGGCGAATCATCAGGGTAGTAGAAATCATATTCAGCGCCATTTTTTGAGCCGTTCCGGCTTTCATTCTTGTGCTTCCGGTTATAAATTCCGGCCCTACAATTATTTCCACCGGATATTCTACCGCTTGTGCCAAAGGTGGATTTTCGTTGCAAGTGATGCATCCGGTTAAGCAACCGAATGTTCCGGCTTTTTTTACGCCTCCGATCACATAAGGCGTTGTTCCTGAGGCTGCAATTCCAATCACGGCGTCTGTTTTATCAATTCCCTGATTCAACAAGTCCGACCAAGCCCACTCGATATTATCTTCAGCCCCTTCTACCGCTTTTCTCAAAGCGCTATCGCCGCCGGCAATCAAACCGGTTACCCATTTCGGATTTGTGCCAAAAGTTGGAGGTAGCTCGGATGCGTCCAAAACGCCTAACCGCCCACTCGTTCCGGCTCCTATATAAAATAACCGGCCTCCTGCTTTCATTCTTGTATAAACGGCTTCAATTAATTTCTCCAATTGTGGAATCGCTTTCTCCATCGCCAAAGGAACTGTTTTGTCTTCTTTGTTCATTCCAATCAAAAGTTCGTGAACAGACATTTTATCCGGATGAGCAAAATGTGAATCCGATTCGGTGATATTTCGCATAATTAATTCTTTTTTAAATGATATTTTATTAAACCGGACATGGGTTCTTTAGTCGTATTTCCCATCGACAAATCAAATTGAGAACATACTTCTTCAAGTATATTTTTGAAATAGTAAGCAATACTTCCGGTGAAATGAATCGGCAACCGGTCTGCTTTCTGATACTGAAAAACATTTCTTTCAATAAATTCCACAAAGCTGTTCTTTACCAATTTTTGTATATCTGAATGGCTTATATGACTGTAAATGAAAGGAGTAAATTGCGCCAGAAATCGGTTGGGGAAAGGCTGGCAATACACTTTATCCATTATTTCGACAAGATTTAAATGATATGTGTTATAAAAATCATATATGACCGGATCCGACATTTGATTTTTAAGAATACCGGCAAGTAATTTCTTCCCTAAAACAGCTCCGCTTCCTTCATCTCCTAAAATATATCCTAAAGGAGAAACAGTTTTAATTATTTTTTCTCCATCGTAATATCCTGAATTAGATCCTGTTCCTAATATACAAACAATTCCTTCTTTTTTGTCGCACAGACTGTGTGCAGCAGCCAATAAATCCGAATTTACCTCTATTGAGTTGGCATGGAAAAAGACATTTAATGCTTCGGAAACCAAAAATGACTTTTTCGGGATACAACCGGCTCCATAAAAATAAATAGTCGTAATATTTTCTTTCGGTAGTGTAAATTTGTCCTCCAATATATTTATAATCTCTTTTTCACTCAAAAAAAATGGATTTATTCCATCCGTAATACAAGATTGGGCGTTCGAATCTTCACTGACCAAAGACCAATTTGTTTTTGTAGAACCACTATCGGCGATTAAAATCATATTCGATATTATTTGAAATGTCAAATATACATGAAATTTTTCAATTATACATAAGAGGAATAAAAATGGATAAAAGACCAAGATAAGAAGACAGACATCGATATGAAAACCGGAAAGATGTATTCAAATTTATTGAATAAAGAGGTTTACTATTTAAAAAATAACAAACTTTTAACATAAAAATAACATAATAAATTTTTTTCTTAATATAAAAATCAATTTCTTTGCAATCATAATTAAAGAAAGATTTTATTTAACCAAACAAAAAAAGGAGAAGAGTGGTAACTTCTCTAAATTTAACCAAATTAACAGTTAACACAAGGGGAACGTGTAGAAGGGATTCTATGCGTTTTCTACGTAAGTTGTTTTTATTATCAAATTAAATAAAGATAGAAATAGATACGAAGTCATCCGCGTTCCATTATCCAGCGGCTCAAGCCGCGTTCTTTTTCGTTGAACGCTGCACCGATTTTCACTAATTTTCGTCCGTCGACGGTGTAGGGGATGAGATAATCTTTCGTGTTGATTTGTTTCAGCGCTTCTTCGGCTGTTCCGTGCATCTTAAATTCAAAGACATAAACGGTGTCGGCTGTTTTTATTATGGCGTCGGCGCGGCCGGCAGCCGTTTTTACTTCCGCCTGTACAAATTGTCCCATCAGCGTGACTAAGAG
>JAIRLY010000103.1 GCA_031259075.1 Dysgonamonadaceae bacterium
TTGAGTTGCCGTTTTGCTTTAATCCGGCACGAAAAAACGCGAAAAAAGGCGGGAAACCGTCTGATTTGACGGGACCTTTTGAAACCGGTCCGTATTATAAAGGGTTGTCCCGTTTGAAATCGGAATTGCTGGCGGGAGTACGACAGAGAGAAGCGCTGCGTGTTGAGGGCTTTTTGTTTGCCGCGCAATCCCTAAGGAAACGCTGATTGGTTCAATTCAAGATAACCAGCCATGTGAGGCGAAGACGCGGCAACGCGGCAGTTTGCCGATCGTAACCAACCGCTGTCAACTCATTAAGACCTCTTGCCCGCAGATTGCGCCACATGGCGTTACAGATTGCGCCATGAGGCGGCACAGATTAAAAGGAAACTTTGGCGCGAAAATCCGTGTAATCCGCGACGCCATATATGGCGCGCCATATGGCGCAATCTGCGGGCCTTTCTTGTTTCTGTTTTTGGATTTCGGTAAAATGTGCCTTTAATCAGCGTTGCCCTAAGGGATGTTTTGGCGGCCCCGTGAAACAGACCGGAATTTGACGGGAGGCATGGGTTAATCTGTCCAGCCTTTCAAAGGAAAGACGCAAATAACGTTTTGCCCAAATATCAATTGACAGCGGCAAATTCTTAACTTAAAATATATCCATGTTGTTACGCGAAAAATTAATTTTCTTTGTGATAACCCTTCTGGCAATTACCGCCATTTCTCTTACATCGGTCTGGTATCACGAAAGCAACTCCATGATGAATTCTTACGTTGAAGAAACAGCAACCTCGCTTATGAAAGACGCTTACAATGCGTTTTCTTACCTGCTCAACGATGCGGAGTATTTAAGTTCCCTAATAATAATGAATAAGGAAAATATAATTACACCGCTCCAAATAATAAACGCTGAATCAAAAGACGGCAATACCCAGCTTACTTATAACCAGCTTGTAAATAAACGCCTGATTGATTCCTATATCGGGTCTATGTATGGCCATAAATACTATATAACCGGAATAAGCGTTGTATCCACCAGCGGCTATCTTTTCAAAACAGGGGAAGCCATTTATTATCCGTTTGATATAATCGGAAAATTAGAAGAATATGGTGTGTCTAAAAATGAAAAACGAATGGTATTGCTCCCCCCGGTTGACTATGATTCATCAACCACACAAAAACGGTTTGTTGTTCCTGCCGTGCGTAATATAATGAGTATAGATGAAAAGTTGGCAGGTTTTGTCATTGTTTATTTTGATTACATGATAATTAAAGACATTTTCAGCAATAACCTTCCGCCAAACAGCAGGTTCGAGGTTCATGACAGACTTGGAAAAACAATTTTCTCAAATGTGGATGACAATATAGCACGGGAAAACAAGCGCGATAGTGTTTACGTTCAAAGCCATTATTATGCCGAAAAAGCGGGATGGGAGTTCGATATGGCTATTCCCACGAACGCTCTCCAGGGACGCTTGTATTCTACCATACGCCGAACTTTGGTTATTATGTTTGCAATCGCATTAATCGCTATAGCCTCCGGTGTTTTTGCCGTTTATAGGATGACCAGCAACCTTGAAGAATTAAATCGGGCTATGTTTGATGTCTCGCAAGGCAATCTCGATTCCCGTGCGGAGATAGAAGGAAAAGATGAAATAGGCAGAATGGGCAGCATCTTCAATCAAATGGTCGATGAGGTAAAAAAACTTCTTGAACGCATTTCGGAAGAAGAAAAGCAAAAACGAATAACAGAGATTGATTTCTTACAGGCCCAGATAAATCCACATTTTGTCTCTAACGCGCTGAATACCATAATGTGGATGGCAAAAATGAGCAATGCGGAAAATATCGTGTCCCTTACAAAATCCCTAAATACCCTTATGCAATCTTCGATGAGGCGTGGTTCTGAGTTTATCCCCGTCTACGATGAGATAGCTTATACTAAAAATTATGTGGAGATACAAAAATATTCGGCATTTTACGAGTTTGAGATTGATTTTTTCATAAAAGATGACTTAAAATCTCTGTATACACCAAGATTCGTTATCCAGCCGTTGGTTGAGAACGCCATAATTCATGGTTTTTCAGACAGCAGGGACGGCCGGCGGATAGAAGTGTCTCTGTTCCGTACCGGCGGCTGTCTGCAAATTGAAGTTTTTGATAACGGCAAGGGTATGAAGCAAAGCCAAATTGAAAAAATAATGAACGGCAAGCGGAAATCAAAAAACACATACAACAGTATAGGCATTAATAATATCCATGAAAGAATAAAGCTTTTCTTCGGAGAAAAATACGGTTTGTCTTTTGAAAGCGCGGAGGATAAATACACAAAAGCGATTCTGCTAATTCCCGTATTGACAACATCTGATTGGGGTAACGCGCATGAACAGTGATAAAATCTCCTTAATTATTATTGATGATGATCTTAGTTCCAGAAACACAATAAAAAATTATATCAGAACAAGTAAATGCTATTTTGTTGCCTATGATTTTTCTGATGCTAGATCAGCGCTGGTGTGGCTGGGAAATCATCGGGCCGATATTGCGATCTGTGATATGAATATGCCTGATATTGACGGAATAGAATTCATTACTCTGGCTTTAAGGTTTTGTCCTGATCTGCGCTTTCTGGCGATCAGCGCCTACAGTGATTTTCGTTACCTTCGTGAATGCATGATACACTCGGTCGAAGATTATCTCTTAAAACATGA
>JAIRLY010000168.1 GCA_031259075.1 Dysgonamonadaceae bacterium
CCAGCTATTTTACATACAATCAGGCGCAGTTCAGGTCGGCATGGATTGATACTGATTTTGCATTGATGGAAATATCCGGTAATAATATATCCCGCGATCCTGGCGTCTCTTTTTCAGGATGGAACCGGACGGCAAGCGCGCCTGCTTCCGGTACGGATATTCATCATCCTGCCGGAGAAGTAATGAAAATATCATTTGATTATAATCCGCTGGTTTCTTATAATGCTCCTATAGAATGGGAAGATGAACATGGAAATGTTATTAATACAACCCCTCCGAATACGCACTGGTGCGCTGTATTAGACAATGGTTCAACAGAAGGGGGTTCTTCCGGTTCTCCATTGTTTGATTCCGGAAAACGGGTAGTCGGACAACTACATGGTGGAAATAAAATCTGCAATTCTCCTATGAAATATTATGGTCGATTCGATCTTTCATGGAGTGGCGGAGGCACAAATGCTACTCGCTTAAGCAACTGGCTGGATCCGACAAATACCGGCGCTACGACAACAAATACAATCAAATATCCGTCGGTATCCGGCAGTTCTTATTTCTGTACAACGACTACTTATCAAATTAAAGATCTTCCATCTGGGGCAAACGTCAGTATACAGGTATATCCTTCGGAGGTGACAGCCTCCATCTCGAACGACGCTATCGTTTTAAATGCAAACGGTAATGCCCTGACCGGCTGGCTGTATGTGAATATCAGCAAAGGTTCCCTTACTTATCTTGCGGATACATTCCGCTTTATTACCGGCGAATATTATCCCGACGTCCAGATTTATAACGACAGCGACTGTTACGGCGAGGAATATGCCGGAACGACGGAAAGCGGGAATGTCAATACCTCCGGTGTCAGTCCCCGTCCCTCGTATGACTGGTGTTATAATCAGTTGGATCATAATAAAATCCGGGTATATTTTTATGATGAACGATACCGTGCGATTTTATCCTCCAGTTTGGCTTATCAGGTTCGTCTGGTAAGAAGAAATAATCAGCAGGTTGTTTATACCTATTGTTGCGACTATACCGGATACGCCCCGCTTGTAATAGATTATCCGGGATCTCCCGGCGTCTACTATGACGTGGAAATGAAAATCGTCGGCAGCGATTGTCCGGGCGTTGCGTCATGGACAGCCGTAGGAGAAACGAGTTATACTAATTGTTCGGGCAGTGGCAGTGGCGGTGGCGGGATCGAAGAGTTCCGTATAGATCGTCAAGACGTTGAAGACTTTTTCATATTGAAAAGGCTTCAACGCGCTGGTCTTCCCCAGTCGGAAAAGTTTACGGTTCGATTATACAGCCTTCCGCTGGGTCGCTTAGTCAGGGAATCGGAAGTAGAGATCGCCGGCGAAGCCGCGATCAGCCTCGACGGTTTACCCTCCGGAGAATATGCGGCGCAAATCAGTCGTTCGACAGGGGAATGTGTCATCGATCCGCCCGAACGAATCATTGTCAAATAATAAATTAAGAGCAACAATATTATGAAACGTCTAAAAATATATTTATTAGCAGTATTCCTGTTGTCGCTATGCCTCCCATTTTCGGGATGCGAGGACGAGGACGATAATTCTCACTTGTCGTCGGAAGAAGCCATTATCGGGAATTGGAAACTGATTAAGCGAGGTCCGGATGAAGATCATATCGAACCTGTTGATTTTGACCGTTGGCTTGAGTTTCGTCCGGACAAAACGATGCAGAGAACCAATCACTCTCAGCGTACATTTTATATGGATCAGGAATGTTTGTATCTGCAAGATACTAAACCGTGGATTTATGAGTATAAATTTACAAATAAGAAAAATACGCTGACGCTTAAAACTATATACGAAAATGTTATACCATTAATTATTCTCATTCCAGGGAAAGAGTGGGTGGATTATAGCGTAAATATTTACCGTCGGGTCAAATAACGTAAAAGCAACAGTATAATGAAACGTCTAAAAACATATTTATTAGCAGTATTCCTGTTGTCGCTATGCCTCCCATTTTCGGGATGCGAGGACGCGGACATCAACCTGTCGCCGGAAGAAGCAGAAGAAGTCATTATCGGGAAGTGGAAACTAATTAAGATAGGCCTGGATGAAGAGCATCTCGAACCTGTTGATGATGATAGATGGATTGAGTTTTTACAGTATAAAAGAATAAAGAACCAGACATACAAAGTTGAGTACAATATGGATCAGGAATGTTTGTATATAAATTATAATAGCGAGAATATGTTTATTTATGAATATAAATTCACGAATAAAAAAAATACGCTGACACTTAAACTTATACACAGTAATGCATATAGTCTTGGTAGAGATATTTCCATATATATTTACCGTCGGGTCAAATAAAGTAAAGAGCAACAATATTATGAAACGTCTAAAAACCTTAAATCCGCAACCAAGAATTATAAATAAAAAGACAAAGCGCTGATATAAAATAATTTATCCAGCGCTTTGATATGTGCAAGATTTCACCTAATTTTGTGATGTAAAACATAAAATAGACTTGCACGTGAGCGTAAAAGTACAACAAAAATTCCAAACCATCACTCCATTCGGAGGGATTTCTTTTTTAAACGATGAATTTACCCGTTCGGGGCTATCTGCTTTGATAGATAATGAATACGGGTTATTTTCCGGGAGTGGCTGCTACGGAGAGAGGATTGTATACATTGAGAACCTTAGGGTTTTAATTGATTTTTGTTTTTTTCTATTCCAATAACATAGTTATGGGACAGGTTTTTCTTTTCTTCTATTTCCTGCTTCATCCGGCTGATGGCCGCCTTAAAGAAGAAGTCTACAATATGTTCGTCACTTCTCCAGGAATGGCATCTTTGATACGGTAAGGCAGCGTATGTTCCGTCAGGAGCTTATGCGTATGTTTTAACAAATCCTCTGACAGGGGTTTGTCCAAACTGTTAAGCAAGTATTCATACGCCCTGAAATGGTCTAATATTTCAAACGCTTCATAGAGCGTCTTTCCGTGTGGAATCATACTCAATCCCTGTTCTTTCAGCTCCCTCGTATCGTTCACTGAAAATGAATTGCCTTCAATGGCGCAACTGTACGCAGCAAACAATATTTCATTATATTCAATAAAATCCTGCGGATTAAATTTATCAACAATGAAACTTCGGTATTCGATTAAAGTAGATTCATAAGAATCTATTTGTTTTTTATAATGGTTCATTTGGTTATTATTTTTTATTGTTTAAACGTGTTGGAGTAAAACATTTGCCGAGATTCTTCAACAACTGCAGGGAATTGTTGTATGCTGTGAGATAAAAGAGGTGTACGGCGTATGATTCGAGGGGAAATACTTTCCATTCATATAACAATATAATATAACGAGAAAAATGTCATTCTTCGAGTAATACAAAATGTGCGGGGATATCGCCTGTGCGGACGTTCCATTTTTGTCGTCCTTCCCTGTCGAAGCAATAGAGTGTTCCGGGTGAAACGTAGTTTTTGGCATCCGTCACGTAAATATCCCCGGTTTGCGGGTGTACCATGATCCCATAAGGAATTTGTATCTGTTGTTCTGTACCGTCGGTAATGAATTTATGGGAGACGATTGTCTTTTTCTTCACATCTACAATGCCGTAGGTTACGTCGTTCGACATGGTGACATTACTCCATGCGGAGCTGTACAGGTAGAGCGAATCGCCGTCGAGATGGAAGTTGGAGACGGCAATATCCAATGAATCGACTAACAGGTCGGTTTGCGTGTTTATCCAATAAAGGCGGGACGGCTGTGTATAGTAATCACCCCGCGATGTTACCCATAGGTTACTGTGATGATCGGCCCGAAGACGATGCAGGTTCCTGGCAACCTCTATCCGTTTGGTCTCGGCAAACGAAGCGATGTCGATGACCGAAACTGTGCTTTCATAGTTAGGAAACATGTATCCGCCCGAATTGGCAACGTAAATTTTGTTGTCGACTATTTCAAGTTCATCAGGCTGAAATCCTACTATACAATGAGCCACGACTTGAAATGTAGCCGTATCTACTTTCGCGACATAGCCTCGCTGTTTGTATTCGGGATTAAGCTCCACCGGGCCGGCATACGAAGTTACATAAGCATATCCTTCATGAAAGCGGATGTAGCGGCAATTGGGAATATCAATTTGTCCTAAGCGGCGCGCGGTATATTTATCCATTACTTCCACCTTATTGGAACAGTTAATTACAGCGTAGAGCCTGCTGCCGTAAATTCGAATATCATTGCCCACATCGCCCAATTCCTTAGGGACGGAAGGATTGGCGGCGGCAAAAATATTACGGTGGTATTCGCCGGTGGTCAAGTCCATATAGTCGAGCGTAGATTTGTTGCTCCCCATATTGCCTTCGTTGAGCAGATAGAATCCGCGCAAAAGAAGATTCTCCGCTTCTGCCGTTGTATCGGATGGTGTAACGGGAACAACTTCCGGAGGAAAGATTTCCGAATTTTCACGGCAGGAAGCCATACAAAGGCATAATAGTAGCATTGCCAAACCTCCCCGAAAGAGAGGCGTAAAACTGCAATTGATTTTTTTCCTTACATTCATCGTTCAATTATTTAGAGACCTATATTTCTATTTTTAAAATGATTTTATAATTTCGCCCCGGCATCGGGTAATTTAGCACAACATCGTAATATTGATTTAATACATTATTTATTTCTGCCGAAATTTTTACGGTCGGGGCAAAGCCTCGTGAAGGATAAAATATTTTCCCTATTGTTAAATCATGCGTATACCATGGCTGTTCATAGTTTTCGCGAATATTGGACGAATTGTGATACCGTTCGCCCACATAAATAAAGCTGTAGTTCAAATCCCACGATTCCCATTTCGTATGGATGATAGCTGAACCGTTATGCCGGGGAATATAAGAAATTTGTCTGCCGTATGTGCCTGCTTCCGGATCGTTGTCTGCCGGGTTACTGAAGTCCTGCGCCTTTTGAAATGTGTAATTCAAACTTGTAGTTATCAAAATATCGGCAGGTAATTTCCAGTCGATTTGTCCCATAATGTCAATACCGCGGATTTCCACATAGCCCAGATTCATCATCATCCAGCGGTATTGTCCGTTACCTTTGGGGACGGCGATAATTTTATCTACAACCTCGTTGTAATAAGCGTCGGCGTGAAAATGCAGATGATTGATTATTCCATGTATAAATTCAGTGTCATACGAAAAGCCTATGTTATATTGCGTTGCGTATTCGGGCCGAAGCGCAATGTTTCCAATATCCGTATAATACAAGTCATTGAAAGTCGGCATACGGAAAATGCGTTTAAAAAATGTTCGTAACCGCAGGGGCGTGCCTGCAGATTTGTCTTTAAACGGTTGATACGAAAGGAAAACTGCCGGCGTATATTCCCGTTTGTTGCCGGGTTTTCCTTGCTGTGGAAGATTATCATTGCTTCGCGTAACATTTTCAAAAACAAATGTTCCCAGTATACTTGCCTGCATTTTCAATCGTTGCCATTCAAAAGCCGTAGCCAGCGCTACAAGTGCAGTACTCCGTACAGGATAGGCAAAATCCTGCAATGAAGCATCTAATTGGTTCCATTGATAATCGGCGGAAAGACTGACATCCCAATTCGGAAGGACAGCATATTTGTTGGCTGTCGAAACATAAAATTCCTGTTGACGAAATGTATTGTCAATATACATCAACGTAGTGTCGGGATTGAGATAGCGCATCCAATCGTGAGCATATTTGATGTTTGCCAGCAGTTCGTAATTCCCGAAAAATCGTTTCCGAAAACTGCCTTGCATGAAGAAATTCCTGTCCCATTGCCGTTGCGAACGCTTCCATACATTATTTACGATTGCGCCCGGAATCCCTTTTTCGGAATCGTAAAAATAACTTTTGAGATGCCATTTACCCTGTTCCATAAAACCATTCATTCCACTCTCCAGCCTCAGGGAATGAATATCGCCGTTATGCCGAATGGCCGTCGTATCCCAGGCCACTGTTTTGTCCGGCAAGACTTTACGGTAGCGAAACGGATATTTTCCCGAAGAATAAATGTATTCGACGTTAACGGACGACGAAATACGGTTGTTGATTTTTTGTTCCCAGAGCACAGACGGGTTGGCGAGATCGAATGAGCCTGTACGAAAGAATATTTTTATATTGTTTTTTTTATTGCCGGTAAACCGGGGACGGTGTGTGCGCAGGTATATGGTGCCTGCTGCGCCAAAGTCTTTAGCTGATTGAAAGATTTCGCTTTTTTGTCCGTTGTACAGGGATATTTCCTCTATGTTGTCCAATGAAAACTTACCCAGATCGATTTGTCCGTTCTGCGCATTGCCGAGTTGAATTCCGTCGTAGAAAACGCCCAGATGATTCGTCCCCATACTGCGTATATCTACCGTTTTCAATCCGCCGATACCGCCGTAATCCTTTATTTGGATACCGGAAAAATAGCGGATTGCATCGGCGACGGAAAAACTGTTCAACGCATCTAATTTCTCCCCCGAAAGCCGTTGGGAAGGAATCACTTCATGGTAACGATCGGCAATTACCACCACTTCGTCTAACCGTTGGATGCTATCTAATTTGCTTTGCGCCGAAGAAAAAACTGCTGCCAAAAGCAAGATATATATACAAAAAACTTTACCCCAAAACATAAAAGTCGTTTACGTTCAATCAATAAACAGCTTTCGACATACATGAGAAAACGTATACACGGTTTATACTCGTAAGAGATGAAACGTGAAAAACGGTTCTGTAATTCGCCAAAATTTCACCGCAAATGTACATAAAATTTTTCGATCACACACAATGGTCGTTTTTTGTAGATTCAAAGCGATGCGGTTATTTTACATTCGGCAGACGTTTTAACTCTGCGAGTTGTTTGTCTTTTTCTTCCAACGCTTTCTCTTTTTCCTCCAGCGCCCTGACCTTTTCCTCCAGTGCCCTGGCCTGCTCTTCCAGTGCCTTAGCCTGCTCTTCCAGCGTCTTGTCTTTTTCTTCCAGTGCCTTAGCCTGCTCTTCCAGCGCCTTCTCCTGTTCTTCGATGATACGTTTCTGTTTCC
>JAIRLY010000192.1 GCA_031259075.1 Dysgonamonadaceae bacterium
TATACCGTTATAGTATTCCATTTTTAGCAATCGTTTATCTTTTTAGTTCCCGCCCCGGACTCGAACCGGGGTGTTTGCCTATCGGGATAAATGATTAACTTTGTGTTGTCCAATTCAAAAGATTAATCATTATGAAAGAAAATTTCCCTTTCATTCTATGATCTATAAAAAATGTACTTCTCTTCCACATAAATACAGTGGTTCTTTTTACAGTATTCCTCCACCGACTTGCGGCTTTTGAACTCTTTCCTCTTACCGTCCTTTAACAGGATATGGCTCATGCTCATGTTTTTATCAACCTTTAAAGGGATAAATCTTGTCTGGGTGTTAAATCGTTTCATAATTCTTCTCTCCTTTCTTCTTTTGCGGCCTGTCGGGAATAGATAATCCTGCTTGAAGTTTTACCGACTTGAATAAAAAGGGGTTTGATAGGATCATTCCATGATTGCCCCGCCCATTTTTCAAGATTTGCTGCCGTTACGGAATAGGGTTTATGCGTTACCTTTAACTGTATCGCATCATTCCATTGCTTTTGTGCTTCTTTTAGTGTCATATTATTTACTTTATCATTTTAAAAGTTTGTCTAAAAATCGCTCCCAGCGCCGGGCGGCTTCATGCAGGCTTTCAAGGCTGCAACGGTACGCCGCAACGCACCATATCGCCACAAAAGCCAGAAGCACCCAGGCTATCGCCGGCACGTGAACGCCGTTTTCCGTACACCATTCGATGGTCTGTCCAGCTGCAAGGACAAAAGCCGCCATAAACGGCCCGGTAAGGAAGATGATAAGCGCTTTCATTTTTAATGGATTGTTTGATTCTTGATTATTGATTTAAAGCTCCAGGCTATGGCTTATCGACCGGATATATTCCTCATATCTTTTCCGAACCTTCGGCGGACGCCAGCCGAAATCCCGCAACATCCGTCTGCACATCCTGGCCGACAGCCGAATCGCTTCCTTTTCATTTTTACTCACATAGATGGCGTAAAAAATCTCCTGATGGGCGTCAGCGCTGTAATGCGCCAGTTCCGTGTTGTACATTTTCAGGCAGTTGTAGATATACTGCGCCAGTTTCTTCGTGTAGGTCATAACTACTGGTATTTTAACGATGAGCTATTTTAAGGTTGATGAGCGCTTTCATGCAGGCTGGGTTTGCCGGGTTCCTGCGCCACATATTCCACGCCACCGTTGTTGAGCGCCCAGGCGCGGATGTAAATAGCAACGGAGCTGCTCTGTTCATACCGGAGCGCCTTATACACGGTTTGGATGGATACGCCTTTTTTTCGGATATCTCCTTTACGCACTGTTCGCCGCAACCGCAAAGGCATCTATGAATACCTAAACATCCTTTTTTGCTAACATATAATACGCCTTCTTTCATTTCTGAAATATCCGGCATACATCCATATTCGACGTAAGTCAAAATTATAGGTACTTTCTTAATTGTTTTCATATTACCATATTGTTTTTGGCGTGAACGTTCCGGTTTTCACCCATTCGGGGCAATCTCTGTAATGTAATTGTCCGCACCATTCTTTTACTACTGTTTTTTCTTCCAAACACTTTTCACAGAAATAAATATCCGTCTGCTTAAATGTTTCGCATCTTGAATCTGAACGACCATAGGATATTCTTTCCCTAGTCGTTTCTTTGTGGACGTATTTATGTTTGATTTCTTCCATGAACTAAATTGTCGCTTAACAACTATGGATAGATAAAAAACCACAGAGGATTATCAGGGGTTGCGTTTTTCCCGGAAACAATTTTTTCAATTCTGTAAGTCTGCTTATCAGCTCGTCTATGTCCTCCCTGCCGGATATATCCTCTGCATCAACATCTGCCGATGTCAAACAGGAAGTGCCGCCTTTCATTGAGTGAGTGCTGTAAACTCTTGTTACTTTGACTTTCATATTTTTTTTACTATTTACAGGTACTTAACAGGTTTACTTTCCCGTTTTGCACAGGATAGTACGGTGATAGCATGATTGCGTATCTTCCTTGCCAACTCGCTCCGGGTTTTATCCTGAAGGGCGTATTTTACCGTCTTCCGGGTTACGCCAAACTTTTCCATAAGGATATGAACGTCCTTTGCGGTGTGTAATATTTCTCCCATTTTTGTATATTTAATTGATTATTTTTTTGCCTATTTCAGCCAATTGAAGTAATTTTTTTTCCTGTTCTTCCATATTGTTTCTCTTATACCCGAGGGCGTTGTACACGGATCGTGTCGTCACGCCTTTTATATCGGCAATCTCCTTAATCTTGTCAGCGCTTAAATCACGGTTTCTGTTTTAACCGGTTTTCCGTAATTTTCCTGTAATGCTTTCACCATCTTTCCGTACAACGGATGCGATTCACCCTGGACACGGATGTTGTAGATCGTGTTGGGATGCACACCCAATACTTTTGCCAATTTTGCTTTCGCTCCGAATGGAAGCGAAAGAGGAATTTCATACTTTACGATTGTTGTTTTCATATTAAATCATTATTATCTGTTAGTACGTATTCTATCTGCAAACACTCGGATGCGGCGCTTTTCAATTTCTCCGCAATCTCCTGAAGCATATAAGCCTGATCCGTCCATGAAAAACCGGAAAGACTGGCTACTACCTTTTCTGCTGTAATTTCAATCATCTCATCCATAATTTCTATTTCTTTTACTACCTTCGTAGCGTTGTCTATTTAGATATAGCGACAAAGATATAAGATATTTTCTACATAAGCAAATTCATGTAGATTTTTTTCTAAAAAATAATTTGGAATGGAAAATACAATTCAGAGAATTAAGAAATTTATTGATTATAAAGGGATTTCAGTTCGATTGTTTGAGCAAAATACCGGTATGTCGAACGGCTCATTTGCAAGCCAACTAAAGAACAACAAGACAATAGGTGTAGATAAATTAGAAAATATCTTACATATATATAAAGAATTGAATACAGAGTGGCTTCTGACCGGTGCCGGCCCAATGCTTAAATTCGACATCCAAAAGCAGGAACAACGAAAGCTCATACCGGTATATAATGATGTATCTACAATAGGAGGTGTAAACGAAAAAATTGCCAACATGGAAGGCGTAACGCAGCCGTCAGAATGGATTGATGGCGGCGACTGGTTTAGCGAAGCCACGTCTGCAATTCATCATTACGGCGATTCAATGATAGAATATCCATCCGGCTGTATACTGGCATTAAAGAGAATCACCAATATACAGATGATTATTTGGGGTAAAAATTACGTTATTGAAACAGATGAGTACAGAATCACCAAAAGACTACAAAGAGGACTTTCCGAAGAATATATAAGGGCGTACAGCACCAACAAAGAAACTTATCAGGACGGAACATTAATTCACCAGCCTATTGATATTCTATTGACTTCAATAAGAAGGTTGGAACTTGTATTGGGATATGTGGTAAAAGAGCAAAGTTCCGGGAAGATATACAACATCATAAACAGGCGCACATAACCCCACCACACAACACAAAAACACGCATTTGCACGCATGTTCTTACGTGTGCGCACGTTAAAGGAGATAGTACTGTTGGGAAAAGGGTGCACCCTTTTTGGAAAGAAGGCGCACCCTTTCGAGAAACAGGCAGGCATGAAATTTTTAACACGTAAATATAATGTATTATGGAACTAAAAGATTTTGTCAAAGAAACGCTCACGCAAATCATCGACGGCGTCAAAGAGGCCCAAAAAGATAATATGAATAAAGGAGCTATTATCAATCCTGCACAATATGAAAATGCAAACAACACAAAACAGGCTCGGAGTGAAGGTAAAGTATATCCTGTTCAGGATGTTGATTTTGAAATTGGGCTGGAAATCTCCGAAATAAAAGAAAGCAAAGCCGGAATAGGCGTTGCTGTCGGTATTTTTTCTACAAATGGGAATAAAGGGCAAAGCAAAGGAAATGCTTCTGTCACGAATGTTAGATTTACGATACCCGTTGCTTTCCCTGTTGTTGATGAAGGTCGCCAAATAACTAATCCTATAACAGTCGGGCAGATGCTAAGAAGTAACAAGCATTACTATTAAAACCTTCACCATTCAAAGTCTGGATCATACCAATATTGAAGCAAAAAGCATAAAGTAAAATCTATTTTATACCCGCTACGCATAAGCATTTTAAATATTTTGCGGCGCCTATGCAAGTTGCGCCTGTTGATATACCAGTTTTTTATTTTTGAAAACATACCTATATAATTAATTGAATGTCTAAAAAAGGGAGCGGATCATTACCGCTCCCACCTTCATGCTATTGAAGGATTTTTCGCGCTCTGCCTGGGGGCATATCTTCAGTCGTTGTAATGAAACATCGCACTTTGCTGATACTTGACAGGGATATAGCATCCTGTCCTCTGCTTATGGCCACAGGTACGCCAACACATAAGCCTCACTCCCTAACATTTTCAAAACCCGTCTCTGAAAACTTTACAGCCCCGCTCTTCTATCGGGTTATATCCACAATCCATACCCTTAAAGGGGCCTATTTTCCACAAAAGTATATGTTTTTGCCGAATATAAGAGAAAATCAATAGTTAAAAAACTAATAATCAACAAACTAAAAACACTCAAAACCGGTATATCATCCGCAATTTAGGGGGGGGGTAAAACGGTATTTTTTGCCAATAAAACTGTATGTCGCGTGTCTTTTACCCCTATTCCAATAGCTAAAAAATGAACGCCCTTTTGAACGCCCAACTGAACGCCCAATCCGTACGCTTCGTTTTTTTTAGGACAAAAAAACAAGCAAAGACAAATAGCCCCCAAAAAACACTATTTCCCTATTTTTATGATTAAAAACTGCACCCCCAAGTGAACGCCCAAGTGAACGCCCAAGTGCACCCCCAACCTGTACACATTGATTACGCCAGCCGGTTCACAGTTCTTCAAAACCCGTTTCAAATCGCCTTTAAATCCCCTTAAATGCTCCCATTATGGGACAAAAAACATCAATAAAATCCCATCTACGCCCCTCCTGTGGGACATAAATGGGACACAATGGGACATGCCAATATGCAATTCGTTTTTTACCTCTCTCTTAAAAAGGCTATCTATTTATCTGTTATTCAAACAAATGCACTCTTTTCTCTTTTTATTGATAATGAGCGGTTCGTTTTTACCCCCTTACTTGTCAAAGAGTTGAAAATTCAAGGTCAACAGTTTGACTAAAGAATCATGCCGGGAGAAGTTGATGGTATCAAAAAAACCTTTGACCGCCCGATGGAATTTATCGGCAGAATCGTAATAGTTGGCATATAAGATTTGTTTTTTAGTAAACTTCCAAAGTCGTTCAATAATATTCAAATTGGGCGAACAGGGCGGTAAAAACAGCAAGGTAATGCCCAAGTCAGCCGCTTTATCCATAACCGCCTTACAGTGTTGATATTTGGCATTGTCCAACACCAAAAAGACAGGCTTCAGACTGTATTTTTCTTTCAATAA
>JAIRLY010000198.1 GCA_031259075.1 Dysgonamonadaceae bacterium
AGTATGGCGTATCCTTATCGGGGTCATTGCTGTAACCGGCATTCACTGAGGATGACTTTGATTTGTGGCCTCATAAACTATGACAGGCTGGTTTAGAGGGTTATTAAACAAGTCTAATAATGTTCTTTATCTATACAAACCATCATCCCGGCAATTTCGCCATCTATTATGCCAAGATAAAAATAATCAAGTACAAACATATGTGAGAACGCCTTAACTAATTTGTTTGGATCTTTTGAAACAGCTTTCAAATCTTTTCCAAATGCTTCAACAAATAATTCGCTGATTTTTCCCTTTATATTTTCATTCAAATTTCTGGCAAGTTTAATTTCCATAATTTGCTCCTTTGATTTTTATCATTTTAATATTTTTCAACAATTCTGTCAACCAATTCAAAATCAATTGAGTGTAACGGGCCTGTACGCGCAGGCCCGCAAAGGCCTCGCGCCGCTTCGCCGCCTGAAGGCGGATCGGGGTTCTGACTGGCTAGGCGTTGACCCTGCCGCTGACGAAAACGCTGTAGGAAAATAGGCGGAATTTATACCGCCATCTGGTGGGCGTTCTGTCACTGCGATTGCTGTTTTTTATGTTCGAGTACACTGCCGGATGGGTGGTATATGCGAACGGAGAGGGAGGTGTATACACTGTAGTTATGTGCCATTAATCCAAATATTTTCAAAAATTCTAGAAATCCATGTCAATAACAAGGAAAATTATACCCCCTAAGCACTAAGATTTACGAAAAGAAATTTCACTATTTTGTTCAGGAAAGACAAAAGGGTATAAAAAATCAGACGGATTAACTCGTCTGATCCTGTAAAGGCTCTGGCAAGGTTTATAAAACCTTTTGAGCCCTTCAAAATTTTACATTTTCATCATGGGGGTATAATAATCGCTTGTGAATTAAAAAGGTCTAGGGCCTGTTCACACTACAAAAATTAAACTAATAAATAACATTTTTCGAGGAAAATAGTGCCAGGAAAACATTGAAAGGTAGAGCCCTGATGGATTTTTAGGTAAAATTTTGTGTCAAAAAGTCTCATTTTAGGTATCCAAATTTAAGTATGAACAGGTCCTAGCTTTCTCTTATAATTGACAAAATTGTAAAGATCCCTTGACAAAATGCCGAAACTTGGTTATAGTTATTTTACGAGGTAAAGATATGTATCTAAAACAAATTAAACTGAAGAATTATCGCCTGTTTGACGATATTGACATAACGTTTCAACATGGAATGAATGTCTTGATTGGTAAAAACAGTACCGGTAAATCGACAATTCTTGAAGCAATTGATTTTCTCTTAAGCAATAATAACGCGAATATCCCGGTTGAAGAAATAATTCCTTACAACAAGAGAACTATTCAAACAGTTCAAGTTCGTGTTGATGGTGTCTTTGAAATGAGTGATATTGAAAAAGATAGCATGATCTTGATTTTAAAAAATGATAACGATCGTACTTTAATAAAAAAATCTAACATGGAAATAATTTATACAAAAATTATTAACAAATCTGGAAAAAGCATCCGTGTATCCCAGAATATTCAAACGAATGGTAATGGTATTTCACACAATCAAAATCTTATGACACAAGTGGTTAATTTTTTGTTGCCGAAAATACAAACAAATAATGTATTGAGAATTACTGATTTAGAAAACAACAGTACACCTCCACTCTTACCTCTTAATCAATTAATACAAATGGCACCGCATCAATCATCGTTTCTCTATCAATATGTGCGTAATACGTTATATGATATGAAGCAAGGAGATATTGATGAATTTAATAAAATAAAAAGTGCAATAATAAGAGCATACCCTGAAATGTCTGATATGGATATTGACTTTGATCCTAAACGCGCACAAGTTCAGATTTTTTTTAAGACAGCCAATAGTGATATTAAAATTCCACTTGAAAGTGAAGGTTGGGGGATGCGGGAATATTTTTATTTATTACTTACATTGCGTTATTTTCCCGATACTATTATTTTAAAAGATGAAGCATTAACACATATGCATAAGTCATTACTTACTGATTTTATTTTAGCTCTTGATGGGTTGCAATATCAAATGATAACTACAAGCCATATCAAGGAATTAATAAAAACACTTGATTTTGGCAATATCGTCATTTGTCGCAAGTGTAATGGTAAAACAATGGCGAAGAATTTGATGCAGATGGAAGAAATTGACAATATTCTTGATGAACTTGGCTACCCAATTGATGCAGTTTCTGAAATTGATTCTTTGTTTCAAGTGAAATGAGAGTATTTTATGGCTTTTTTTGATAATTTGGAAGACAAAATTCGCGCTGCATATTTAAAAATACTAGAATGTAAATATCCTTTACAAATACATGGGAAAACATTGCGTTGTGACTCATTTCGTATAATTGTAATTGAAGTAAAAAGACTAATAAATGATGCTCAAAGTAAAGGAAGTACAACTGTATTTGAAATCACTAATTTTATTATTTTTAGTCTTCTACAAGCAGATTATTTTGTTTACGAAAATCATATAATGGCACTGTTTATTGGGCATCTGTTTTTAGAAAATAGAGGCGTTACTCATAAATTTCGTTAGGTAATATTGACAAAACTTCAACAATCGAAGAAATAAGAGTATTAACAGAAACTTGGTAAGGGATTAACGGCACATAACGAGACTGTTTACGCGCAGACTTGCTCCGCAAGTCTGATGCCGCCGGTAGGCGGCTCGGTCTCCGCAATGTAGCTTCGCGGGCAGATCCATTCCGTAGGCTTAACCACCCTTCCCGAAAACGGTATTCCCTGTCCGCCGTCAGCGCCCTTGCCCCCCTTGGACTATCACGCCGATACAAGGCTCATTAAAACAGTCTATCCGCACATCACCAGAATTGCAGCAAGACTGATAGGATTAGGCAAGATATTGATAAGATTGTGTCTAAACTTCCCCTGCCGCCGCCGGTATCCTAAATAGCAAGAAACCATCTTTAAGGAGAAAAAATAAAGTGAAAACACTTTTACTTTGTTCGTTTACGGTTTTTGCAAGCGCGCTTGGTGCGCCAGTTTCCGTAAT
>JAIRLY010000229.1 GCA_031259075.1 Dysgonamonadaceae bacterium
TAGAAATTGAGATTGGTTGTTGTTTCGCCTTCCGAAGGCGCCATTTCCTCGCTCGGATTAATAATCGCCGCATCCCGCCGCATATCTCCCGGTTCAAATTCATCGTAAAGTTCTTGCGAGGGACGATTCCAACCCCAACCGGCGGCGCCTGTATCTTCCGTGCCACTGTTGTCGTCCTTAACGCTATGCCCCCAACGCGGACGAATCATTTTAGTTGTCCATGTAGAACGGGTAGAACCCAGAGCGCCGCGCCCGTTGTCGCCCCAATCGCCGTTGCTATTATCGTAGTATTGAATTTCAAACAACGATTCTTTGTTATTTTCATATTCATAATCGAAATTCCGGTTGAAATCGGTCAGCAATTCGTAGCGATAAGGATCAATCGTGATAATGCTGTCTCCCTGCAATCGAGCCTCATCGAATTGCCCTGTATTCATATAGACTTTCATCAACAAGCCCCGCGCTGCTCCTTTGGTTGCTCTTCCCCAGTCCGCCGCATTATATTTGCCTTGAGCCGGAAGCAGTGCAATCGCTTTTTTCAAATCGTTTTCTATCAAAGTATAAACTTCCTGTTCGGAAGCCCTTGGTTGCTGCCATTCGGCTTGAACGTCAATGATGCGATCGGCAAGCGGCACGCCGCCGAAAAGCCGCACCAGACGAAAATGATACATTGCGCGAAGGAAATAAGCTTCCCCCATTATCCTGTCTTTCAAACCGGCTTCAAACAAAGCCGAATCCATTTTCTCTACATTTTCAAGCGCGAAATTGGCGCGAAAAGCGCCGATGTACTGTGCGCGATAGTAGCGGTACAGTATCTCATTATCGGAACGTGTTTTGAAATTCTCCAAGTCATAAGCCTGAGGCGTAGCATCAAGCGATTCGCCGCCCTTGAGAGCGTCGTCGGTACAAACATCGCCAAACCACCATTCGTAGAAAAAAGTACCGTAGCCATATTCCCATTGCAAGGGAACGTAGGCCGCTGTTACTGCGGCAACAGCATCCGTAGAGGTATTGAAAGCGTCTACCGCCAAAGTTGTACCCGGCTTCTCAAAATCAAGATAATCGTTACAGGCTGTTGTGAAAACCACACAAAAAATTGCAATCACTATGCTTTTAGTATATTTTACCGGTATCATAATTGTATTTCATTAAAAATTCATATTCAAACCAAAAATCAAATTACGCGATTGCGGATAGTTTCCCCAATCATGTCCGTTACTGCCCACTTCGGGATCGAAGCCTTTATACTTGGTAAAAGTCAACAGATTGGTAGCGGAAATATAAAACCGCAGGCGATCAACGCCAATCGAAGAAGTTATCTTTTTGGGCAAGGTGTAGCCCAATTGTATATCTTTGAGCCGCAAATAGGAAGCGTCTTCTACAAAACGGCTGGAAACCAAGCTGTTGTTAGTGTTTCCGGTAACAGTCGGATTGGGGATGGAACCGTTGGAACCGGACAGAGCGTTGATGTATTGTCCCGGATTTGCCGGATCGGCTTTTGCCAGAAAAACATTGCGCATATCGGTGCTGAGGATTCCGGTACTTCCGCTGCTCTCCAAAAAGGTTTGCCGCAAATGGTTATAGACTTCGTTTCCCGCAATGCCTTGAAAGAAGATTTGAAGATCAATTCCTTTCCATTCCATCGAAGCATTTAATCCGTAAGTGAAATCGGGAAAGGGATTCCCTGCATTGTAACGGTCTAAATCGGTTATTTGTCCATCGTTGTTTCTATCTACGTATCGGGCATCTCCCGGCTTGACGTCAGGCTGAATAAGTTGAGTAGCGCCCGTTTCGGGATTTGTCCACCGGTGTTCCTCTACTTCCGCCTGATTTTGGAACACGCCGTCGTATTCCCAAACGTAGATTGTATTCAACGGGTATCCTTCATCCTGCAAAATAATCCAGTCGAGCAGGGAATTTCCATTGTTGAGCGCAGTCAGTTTGTTTTTGATATACGACATATTTGCCGAAACGTTGTAGTTGAAACCATTGATTCTGTTTTGATGCGTCAGCGTCAATTCAATCCCTCGGTTTCTGACGGTAGACGCATTTCCGGTAGGATTGAACACGTAACCGACATTTCCCGGAGGAATAATTCCCATAAGCATATCCCGCGTATTCCGTTCAAAAATATCAATTGTCGTGTAGAGTTTATTGTTGAATATTCCGAAGTCGATACCCATATCCAGTTGGTCGGATTTTTCCCAAACAAGTTTTGCCGGAACCGCTTCGAGCGACATTCCTTCCACCATTGCGTTTGGCGTTCCCAAAGGATAACCGACATACCATTCTCCTGTAGTAACCGTTTCCAAAGCGGCGGTTACCGACAAGGAGTTAACGTTCCCGATGCGTCCCCAACCGGCACGTATTTTCATAAAATCGAAAATATCGCTCAGTGGAGCAAAAAAATCTTCTTCGCTGATTTTCCACGCGGCGGCCGCCGAAGGAAACAGATCCCAGTAATAGCCGCGTGTTAAGCGGGAAGATCCATCCGCGCGCAAGCTTGCGGTCAGTAAATAACGGTTGTCGAAACCGTATTGCAGCCGGCTTAAATAAGAAGCCATTCTGTCTTTGCTGACGGCGTCCCCGCCATTGCGGGTGAATGCTTGAGTTGTTCCGTTGTTGTAAAAAGTAGAAGGTGTTTTGCCTACGTACCAGTTTTTGGGATCGGTATTCTCCAAATCCAAACCGGAGGCCGTAACCAGATAATAATCCATATTTTCGGCCGTGGCTCCAAGCAGAATGGTTACATCGTGTTTTTCCGCAAAAAGTTTACGATAAGTAGCCGTCCCTTCATAAATCAGTTGCAAGGTACGTCCCATCGAAGCGTCCACTCTTGTATGGTCTTCTCCTCCATAGGTTGAAAGTTGTATCGGAGTGAAATTGCGGGTTATTCCGTTCCAGAACTTCATGCTCACGTCGCCGCGAATCGTAAGCCCTTCAAGCGGAGTGATTTCTACATATACATCACCCACGACGTCGATATGGCTGTTCGAGGGTTTGGTGTTGTATGCAATATTATAAGGATGTTCTACTTCTGCAAACAACGTAGGCGTAGCATATAAGCCGCTCAAATCTTTTGGTTTGCGACCCACCGAAGACGTTCCCTCCGGATAACGAATGGGATCCCACGGCGCCATTGAAAGAGCGCTGTACAGCATACCGGTATGTTGTCCGTTTCCATTGATGTTGTAATTTTCGGAAGATGTAAACGACAGGTTTTCGCCTATTTTTAACCATTTACGCATTTGATACGAAGTATTGAGCCGTAATGTCAAGCGATTGTAAGACGAACCGATAATCGTTCCTTCCTGATCAAAATAGTTAATACTTGCCATATAAGCCGCTTTGTCGTCACCGCCGTCAATTGACAAGTAATGATTTTGAATCATCGCATCTTTTACAAATACGGCGTCTTGCCAGTCGGTATCAATAAGCGTCAAATCCAAACCATCGGGAGCGGCGTCGGATTTGATTTTCGGGTAGAGCGTATTTGTTCCGCTGATTTTATAGGTATTTATCCATGCATTCAAACCGTTGGCGTCCAATTCTTCTTTTGTACCGGCAAAAGACGCAAGTATATTAGCCAACTCATCTCTTTTCATTACATCCAACTTTTTCCAGCGGTTTTGTGTGCCGATGTAACTTTCGAAAGCAATGTTGCTTTTTCCTTTGGAACCTTTTTTGGTAGTAATAAGAATAACGCCGTTGGCGCCGCGCGAACCGTAAATGGCTTGTGCCGAGGCGTCTTTCAATACTTCCAGCGAAGCAATATCGCCTGTACTGAGAAAACGAATGTTATCGGTAATCAAGCCGTCGACTACATAAATGGGGTCGCTGCCGTTTAATGTTCCCACGCCACGCACGCGAATGGTGGCGTCCGTTCCCGGCTGTCCGCTATTCGCATTGACCGTGACGCCTGCTAAACGGCCTTGCAAAGCTTTGTCGACACCGGAAACCGGCGCAATTTTTAACTTGTCGCCGCTGATGGAACCGACCGCTCCCGTCAAATCGCTTTTCCGCATCGTACCGTAACCGATGGCAACGACTTCTTCAAGCATTTGCACATCGGGGTTCAGTTGAATATTCAAAACGATGTCGTTCCGGATTGGAATTGTTTGTTTTTGGTATCCTATATAACTGAATACAACGGATTTTTCTTTTGGAACTTCTAAAGAAAAATTCCCGTCCACGTCTGTAACAGTGCCTTGCGCCAATCCTTCAACAGTAATAGAAACGCCGATTAAAGCGGCACCATCTTCAGCGTCCGTAACCGTTCCGGATATTTTCCAATTGTTTTGTGCAAAGACTGATTGTGTAAAGCACATAAAAATAAATAGAAAAAAAACAAGTAATTTTTTCATTATTATACCATTTATAAAAGTTAATTTATCAAATACAAAAGTATACTATTAATAATGATAAACCAATTGATATTCCTCACAAAAATTCAATATTCGGCACGAAGAAACTCACAATTATTACATCAATAAAATTTATATTTAACTGTAAATAAAAGAAATATGAAATTTTATGTTAAAGAACATATTTCACAACGATTTTCAATGTCAAAAAAACATTAAAATTGTGTCTATTATGAGAAGAATTGCACTTATTTTGTTTATAACACTTTTTTTGCCGGATACTGTTTGGGCCATTTATCCGTCGATACGAAATTTTTCGAGAAAAGAATCCAATGCCGGAACGCAAAATTGGGACATCATTCAACATCGGAACGATTGGTTATATTTTGCAAATAACAACGGTTTACTGGAATACGACGGCTATCATTGGAGTCTTTATCCGATTGGCAATTATACCAATGTCCGTTCGTTATATTATGACGAAAAAGAAGATAAAATTTATGCTGGCGCTTTCAATGAATTTGGATACTACCGCCGAGATAAAAGCGGATTATTAAAATATTATTCTTTAATCGATTACTTAGATGCTTCAGACAAGAATTTTAATGAAATATGGAATATCTATCAAAATAGCGAGGCTCTTTTCTTTCAAGGAGATTGGGAAATATTTCGTATGCGCAACGAACAAATTAAAAAGATAAAAATTCACCATAAAATAGAATGTTCCGGAATGGTTCATGAAATCTTGATTATTTCTACGATAGAAGACGGCGCACTGGTTTTAAATGGAGATTTATTTTTCCCGCTACCGGGAGGCGATTTATTAAAGGGGAAAAAAGTTTGTTCTATCCTGCCTTTCAATGAACAGGAAATTCTTTTTATTACCGCTTCAAATGGGATTTACCTGTACAACGGACACAACATAGTTCCTTATAAAACCAACATAGATACTTTTTTGTATGAAAATCAAGTTTTTTGCGCCGAAATAAACGATTCGAAGCTGGTTTTCGGAACGGTACGAAACGGAGTCGTAATAAAAGATTTGAATACGGACGAAAACAGGTATGTCAATGTAAATTCAGGCCTTCAAAATAATACGATATTAAGTATTACGTTCGACAGACAGGGAAATTTATGGTTAGGATTAGATAAAGGAATTGATTACATGATGATTAATTCACCTGTTTACGATTTATTCGGAAACAACCGCATATATGGTACCGGATATTGCTCAATTGTGAAAAACAATAAATTGTATTTGGGAACTAATCAGGGTTTATATATGACTTCTTTTCCCGTTCATACTTCGCCGGAACCATTCAGCGCACAATTAATCGACCATATTGTAGGCCAGGTGTGGCACTTGAAAGAGATAGACAGTACTCTTTTTTGTGGAACAGACAGGGGAACTTTTATTATAAAAGAAGATAAAGCGGAACAAATACCGTATATCGACGGTACATGGAAATTAATTGAACTTCAATCCCATCCCGGTTTTATATTAGGCTCATCATACAAGGGATTTTTTTTGCTGAAAAAAGAGAATAACCGGTGGGATTATTCTCATATTATAAAAAATTTCGATGAATACGGAGGAATGTTTGAAGAAGACTCAGAGGGCAATATCTGGTTTTGTCATTGGATGAAAGGGGTTTATAAATTGACGTTCAATTCAAACTTAGATCAATTTTCCGTTGAAATATTCGATAGAGAGAAAGGTCTATACACCAATCGGAACAATGTTCTGGTCAAAATTAATAACGAAATAATTATTTCAAGCGACGGCGGTTTTTTCAGATACAATCCGTCGAAGGAAAAACTGGAACATGCGGAAGAATACGAACAACTCTTCGGGTTCCATCCTTATTCCCTTCGTTTAGCGGAAATGCCTTCCGGAGACATCTGGTGCATTTCTCCCGATTATTTGGCCGTTGCGTATAAACAAAACGACGGAAGTTACCGGGTGGATACTTCTTCTTTTTCCTATCTGAAAAATAAATTGATTATCGGTTTTGAAAATTTTTATTCAATCGACAACTCCAATACGCTGGTCAGTACGGAAGACGGATTTTCATGGTTGGATATTAATACCGCTCAAGCAACGGAAAATTCAAGTTCTTCTTTCAAAGTTGCCATTAAAAATATATTTATAACAAATGAAAAAGATTCGTTGGCAGGCGGTTTTCAACTGGACTCGAAAGAAATGCCTCTTTTTAAATACACGCAAAACTCCATTCGCTTCGAATTTGTAGCCCCCGAATACAGAGATGAACAGGCGGTCAGCTACAGTTATATGCTGGAAAATTACGATGCCGACTGGTCGGCATATTCCGGTATCAGCACAAAAGAATATACCAAATTACCCAAAGGTACATATAATTTCAAAGTAAAAGCTCGAAATTTACTGGAAGCGGAAACCGCAGAAACAACGTACCTTTTTACAATACTTCCGCCCTGGTACGAAACTACATTATTTATCGTTTTTTACGTAATCGTATTAATTGCCGTTTTGGTTTTACTCTTTCTGTACGTAAAAAGAAAATCGGAAGAAGGTGCACGGGAAATGAAAATACAGAAAGAGAAAGAAATACAGGAACAAAAAGAAATATTTAAAGCGGACGCAAAAGAAAAAGAAAAAGAAATAGTCGCTTTGAAAAATCAAAAACTTCAATATGAATTGAGACATAAATCGCAAGAATTGGCCAATTCAACGATGAACGTTATCCGCAAAAATGAAATATTGCTCGAATTAAACAGCAATATCGAAAAAATTTACGCTGAAATAAATTATTCGGATACGTCCAAAGAGATTCTGGCCATCAAAAAACGACTGCAAAATATGCAACAGGATATTAAACAAAACATCGAAAGGGATGATAACTGGAAGAAATTTGCAGAAAATTTTGATATGATTTATGAAAACTATCTGAAAAGGCTCAAAGAACAATTCCTTCCGCTTTCGAAAAGTGATTTAAAATTATGCGCTTATCTCAAAATGGGGTTAAGCTCAAAAGACATTGCTCCGCTCTTGAATATGTCGTTCCGAAGCGTGGAAATGTGCCGCTACAGGTTACGAAAAAAAATGGATTTAAAACGGGACATTAATTTAACGGATTTTTTACAAAACTTTTGAGGAGAGCTTCTTCGATTTAAGTTCTACCGGCATTTCGTTCTTTAACGGGATGGACGGTTTCGACGACTCCTGACAGGCATCGGTAGTTCCGGTATTAAACCGGATGGCTCCCAATTCCCCTCTGACCTTTTTTTTAAAAGAACAGGGATTGAGAATCTCAACCCCTGTACAAACAGGCATAACACCCCTTACCCTCGTGTGAAGAGCGCTAATACGGTTAATCGGCGTCCGAGCCGTTAGTTTTTAACGCAACGGACCGAG
>JAIRLY010000241.1 GCA_031259075.1 Dysgonamonadaceae bacterium
ATCAAACGCGTTGTCAACAACTTCGACTGTGTACGGCTTTTTCTCTTTAATTAAAATGTCAGCCGCGACGAACCCGAATTGAGAAGGAAGCCTGACGGTAGTTATGTCGTTTTTATCAATTTCATCCTTTATTTTATTTTTGATAATCGCATGGTTCAGGAGAAAATTTTTTACGGTATCGTACTCACGAATTAAAACAAACCTGACCCTGCCGTCATCTGTTGACGATAACTCGGTCTTGTCGCAAGGATCCGCACTTGCCCGCCCGATTACGGTTATATTCTCAAAATACGGCAGATAATTATTCTGCCAAATTATTGTTGGAAATGTACCGGCCTGAAACACCCTGTCGTTTTCTTTATAAAAACGGCAATCATGGATAAAAAGCAAATTCATCTCTTGATATGTCCTTTTATTGATTTTATAAGACCCGCAAGACCGCCCGTTATCAGTGTTGTTATTACAAATACCGGAAATACAACGCATTTCCCCAGCGTTGGCCCGAATATCTCTATGCTTTTGTTTCTCATTTTCGCGTAAAACCTTTTCGGGGCGGGAAACCAGCTTGCGGCAAAGTGGTGAATACAATAGGTGTTAGCGGTAACAGTTATCCCGCAGGTAACAGGATTTTTCGCGGTAAAATAATCGGATGAATATATTTCTTCACCAGCAAAGTCCTGTAAATATTCGCTCATTAACTTTCAACCTTGCGAAGCTGCGGATTTTAAGGCTGCTGTTTCATATCCCCCCAGCTTTGAAACGGCCTCTGTTAATCAAATACTTCTTTTATTATTGCTTCTGTCGTATGATATTGCTGATATTGCCGTATGCCGTTTTTAACCAGCAATGAATACATAGCGGGATCATATGTTACCTGAAGGATACGATTCGCTAAATCGCCGACAGAGTGCGGATCAAAGTATATCGCCGCGTCCCCACATACTTCTGGAATACTTGTAGCGGAAGATGCGATAACCGGTATGCCATATTGCATTGCCCGGAGTGGCGGTAAGCCAAAACCTTCATTAAGTGAAGGATATACGAAAGCGAAAGCCCGCCTGTATAAATCTTCTAACTGCGACTCAGTAATATATGGTAGCAGTTCAAATTTATCTTTGTTCTTTATTTTCCGGGTAGACCAGCAGGCGGCAGAATAGCCGGTAATTACAACGTGTTTGTCTGTAAGTTGATTGTGACTAAACAATATATCAAAAGCTTCTACCGCCCTGTAAATATTTTTTTCCCACCGGTTCGCGCTAATCATAAGAAAATAAGTATTTTGTTGCGCGTCCACATTATCGATCTTTTCACAAAATTCAAAATTTGGTAGATACAAGACGGAAATATCACGAGCATTAAGTTTGGGGAAATAATAGAGTAACGCATATTTTGAATGTTGTGAATCAGTAATAATCTTTTTATTCTTTACCTTGATTAAGCCGTCCATATATTTTATGTGTTTTCTTTTTAAGTATTTTTGTAAAATATTACTTTTTGTTATGATAAACGCAAATAATCGTTTTAACACGCCTCGATAATATTTATATCGATATTCATCCCAAGGCAATTCAATAGATCGCATTCCATGTATAACCATTATAAACAAAATATTTAAATCATACTCTTTATGTATATGGGCAAGCGCCGAATAAAAACAATCATATTTATTTGTTTCTAGAATTGCGTATACCTCTTTGAGAGCATCGATGTAATATATATGTATACCATCGGCAGCATTGATCAAATTTTTTATGTTCTCATCAACAATCATTTTCCGGGAAAAAACAATATCAAAATTTCGGTATCCCAATTCGATCGCTTTTTTTAATACATATTTTGCATAGTCCCCTCCGCCATGAAACGGTACCTCTGCGGTGCTCTGTGTCGCTATACCATCAAACAATATTCTTTGTTTCATATCATTTCTCCTCTAATATTTAGTGTCTGTTCAGAAAGTTGGCTGCCTTACAAACAGGTCTTGTATTTTCTTGCCTAACGGTTGCAAAAATTCGTTTTTTAAGGAAGTCTGTCCATAAGTGTCTACATTATGGACAAAATCTATTTATTCAAATTTGACGATGCTTCGGAGTTCTTTCTTCCGGTGGCGGAAGCCTCATATAATCGCCATATAAAGATTTTAAATATATATCGGGATTTACAGGTAATGGCAACAGCATATTTTCGAATTTACCAATTGTATACCCATCAAACATATCTCTATTAAATATTTCCCTTTTGCCCCATGCACCAAAAAGATTAACTATCATTGGCGATTTTTCACCGTCCCAGTGAGTTATAATTTTAAGGGCTGTCTTTTGCAAGAAATTAAATATAATTTTAGGTGTAATAAATAACGCTATAGTTGTCGCTAACTTTATTAAATATCCTCTGTTAGTAGATGTATGTTGATACATACATAAAAGATAAACATCAGCCCAAAAACGCTGGATTTTTCGCAAAAAAACATTTGCCGGCATACCGTCAAGAGCAAAGACATCTATTGTCGGCGAATTAGAAATGGGATAATTTTCATCGACATAGTGAATATGTCCAATCGGCAGATTGGGGAATGTAAAGGGCATAGGACTGTCAATTGATTCATAAACATAATCTTTTAATGAAGCAATAAGAATTTCCGTTTTATCAACATCTTTCCGCATTATGCCAATATCCATATCATCATCCCACGGAATAAACCCTTGATGACGAATACTTCCGAGAACACTCCCTCCAAGAAGCCAGTATTGAATATTATTATCTTTTAATAATGCATCAATTTCTAACATCATTATGATTTCTTTCTCTTGCATATCACGAATAGTTGGCATTTTGACATTCATATAATTCTCTCTTGTTTTTCTGTTAATGCTTCTTTGGTTCTTAGAAAATAAAATAGACTTGTTCGACAACCTGGTTGGTCATCTCATAAGTTCTTGCAGTTTTCCAGGCTAAAGCCTTGCAAAATCGCGGTTTTTAGTAGAAGTTGCCCGGAAATTGAAGGGCACCTCTGGAAACTCATGCGCGTCAATCTCGCTACACCTTTGGCCGCATTTTTTGCCCAAAAGCCTCGCCATACGTTAGGTATGGCTGCGTTTTCGGGCTTCAAACTGCGCCCAAATCCGTTGCGATCTTGCCTGCCTCTAGTTTCCAGAGGTGCCCTATAGACTTTTTCCATTATGGGACGCGATCCTTCAAGCTCCTCAAGATATGTCGCCGCCGCCGCTGTCGTTGTGCCGTATTCGGACTTTTTTTTACGGTGTCCGATACCTGGTTTATGCTTTCAACAAACATTTTTAGCCGCTTTTTGAACAGTTTTACCCGTTTTTCCCCGTCTTTTTCCGCGTTTATCTTGAAACACGTCCGCTTCGCCTTTGCCCTGTATTCCTCATAGCTCAACCCGTTTGCTTCTTCTTTCAAATGCTCCAACAGCCGCCCGCTCTCTTTTATGCAGCCGTACACCAGGCTTGTTGTTCGTAGGTTAATGTATGTTCGTTTCTATTACCGTGCTGTCCTGTCTCAGATCCTTCACGTCCTCAAGCCCTTCCTCTATCGCTATCCGGTTAAGCCCTATCATAAACTTTTCCGGATTCTCATCAGTTATCCGTGATATATATTTTCGCATGACCAGAAAACCGCAGGACCTGTCTGGATTTATTTTCACAAATTGTTCGCATATCCTAGAATCTTCCCGCGCGTATTCCAGCGCGCGATAATTAGGATGCTTCATCTCCTTGTATATCGCAGCGCGCGCTATCCGCTCAACACCCGGCGTATCCTGCCGCCCAAAATCGGGACCCGCCTGCTCGGCTGTTATATCAGAAGCAGGCATCGTTGTTAACTCAGGATTTTCTTCCAGTATCGTGTCAATTAATCCTAATTCGGGATCATTGATCCATTTGGGATTTTCAAACTTTAACATCAACGGTTCAAATCTTTTCATAGTAATTTATTGTTATATACCCTGTGTCTTTTGTCAATCCGTTTCACATAATATTTA
>JAIRLY010000251.1 GCA_031259075.1 Dysgonamonadaceae bacterium
CATTAGCGCCATTTTTTTGCGAAATAACTTGACCATTACCGGCTACCTTTTCACCTTGGTAATTGTATGAATTACCCCATGCTTCTCCTCCTTCATAGCGAAGAACAGGTATTACGGTAAGACTTGCTTTTTTATTAAACCATTCGCCAGGGAATGTAGCGTTGATTGTTACGGGAACTTTCCCAGCTATTAATTCTAATGGCTGAGGCTGACTTTTAATGTAGTCTGACGCTAACGGATTTAAACTGCTTTTACAAGACGTAAAGATCCCAATGACTACAAGCATTAGCAATAAGGATAAAAAAAATCTTTTTTTCATGATGTGAAACGTTATTTGAATTAATAATAATATTTGTTTATAAGATACAAAACTATAGTTTTAAATTGATTTTGTGAAATAAAATAAAGACAATTTCTCATAAATTAATAAATAATTTTTCCTGAATAAACTTCGTTGCCTCGTGAAATACGGACAATACCGATTGTTCCGCTGTTTTGTGGTTTCAAAACGACCGAATTTTGTTCTTTTTCAAGAGTTATCTTTTGGATGATCTGTCCACTGACGGAAAAAATATGTAATGATCCGGCATCCGATAATTCTTCAGATAAAATCAATTTATTTTCTTTCCGCAAATATTGCAACTTGTTTCCTCTCTCTGATTTATCCGTTATTGGAACAGATGTTTCGTTGTTGTATCTCAAAAGCGGTTGAATTGCTAAAGAAGTGGATATGGGTTGTGTTGCATAATTGTTTGCTTGTGTCCAAACTCCCTGTTCATTCTTTATCCATGCTGTATTCAATTTTCCCACGCTCAGATTAGTGTTGTAAATCACAAATCTTTTTCCTGTCGAGTAATTAATTTTGTAAGCGATAAAGAGTTTTTTATTCACTTTTACAGGATTGTCAAAAGCCACGAAATGTTCGCTTGGAAAGTGCTCTGTTGTGATATTTTTATAGGTAAAATCGCTTGATGCAAGATATTGGGGAAGAAATGTTTTTTCGGCAATTAGTTGTTCAGGCGATTGTTCGCCGGTATAAACTTCTATTTTTACATTAGTTGTATAAGCGAAAGGCATTGCAGGCATGAAAAAATAAACGCCGTATAAAGCGCTTTCAGATTTCAAATTAAATTCTTCGGCAAATTCTATGACATTTAGATTACTGTTGCCGAATAAAAATCCTTCATTTGGCGCTGTATATTGCGTAGTGACCAGACCATCGGTTTTATTATAATCGGCATTGCTTACTCTGACAAACGGTTTTTTGCTATATGGGTCGAATCCATCTAATTGTTTAATTCCCTTATTATTAGGATCCAAGTATGTTTTCAATTGATTTGCTTCATTTTCATTTTCCCATCCTTTGAAAAAAGCGGCATAATAATCGGATTCTCCTCCCGGATTTGAGTTTTTACAAGTGGAGTTTCCTCCGGATAAACTTCCTACGAGGAAGTTATTTTTGTCGAACAAAGGAGAACCGGACGAACCGGGATAAGTAGAACCGATATTCCATGATGAAATTTCCCAATGGCCTCGACTGTCGAAAATTTTAGTGAAATAATTGACTAAAGCAAGTTTCTTTGCAAACAAACTGTATCTTTTTGTTGAAGCAGCCGGATGATGTATGTTTGTATAAGGATACATATATTTAGTTGTGTCAATACTCCAACCGGCATAATATGCATTGTAATAAACCGGCGGTTTTTCACGAAATTCCAGTAAAGCAATGTCTTTTTTTTCAATAATTACTTTCGGCTGAGCGATTGCAATCGACATTTCTTCCGTCGCTTTCATGTTGCTGCCGCAAACCGGTCGATTGTAATTGAAAAAAGCGATAACTGTTCCTGCTTTTGTAACATAATAGTCCATTCCTCTATAAATTCCTGATGCTAAAGAATCATTCAAGCAGTGAACTGCGGTTAATAAATAAGGTGTTTCATCATTTTCGGTATTGTTAATAAGCGTTCCGGTACAAGTGTGCGATCCGTTTATCACCAACAAAACGGTAGCGCGAACCAGCGTTTCATCTGCATCCGAACAAAGCACATCCGGCATACAAAGAAAATTTTTGGCATAGCTGGTTTCGCTATCGCCCGGTTCACGTCTCAATATATTCCGGTAATCATGATTGACTTCTCCTATTTTCAATTTTCCTTCAAATTCGGCGTCGGCAGGTTCCGAATATTCAACGATGATCGCTTCTCCTGCAACCGGTCTTATCGGTAAAATCTTTTCAGGAGAGTTATTCCGGTAATCGAAAGCTCCAATCACATGCGAACGATTTTCATTATATATAAATAATTGCCCTCCTTTGGGAAGATCAAATTGAGTAAACAATAGATTAATTGAATAGGCGCCGCGGGAATAAATTCCTACTTGCCAAACTTTAGTGCCGTCGGACAAAACAGTTTCAGTTCCTTCTCGGCCTTTTTCTATGTCAGTATAAAATTTATGAGCAAATGAATAACTTCCCCGCATGTTTTGTTCGTTTATTTCATCCAGACGTAAAACCGAATCCAAATCAAATGCCGGCATTTCTATAAAGCCGACATCTTTAGAGCTTCTTAAAGTATGGTGGTCTAAAAATAAGGGAATTCCACCCTGGCTAATTTGACTAAAAGCCACGTTATTTATAATCACATAAAATAAAAGAATAACACCTATCCGATTTTTCATTATAAAAAATAATTGGACAAAGTTATAAAAAATATATAGAACTCCCTAATTTTTTTAAGCTAAAAGGCTATCATCTTTCATATCTAATTCATTTTTATCTTTATCAAAGAATTTATATTCGAGAAATCCCAAACTTTGATTGGGAATAATTTGTATTCCCATTGAGTACTTTAATTTCCATTTCATTTTCAAGGAATAAATACCCTGATTAATAAAAGCTGCAATGTATGGATGTACGTACAACTTGAATTTCTTCACTTTCAATTTTGTCACAATTTCTTTGATCTTCTTTTCCAGCACGTCAACAAACAGGATGGACGGTTTGATTTCGCCTTTTCCAAAACAAACGGGACATTTTTCCGCGGTTGTAAAATCCAAAATAGGACGAACTCTTTGGCGGGTAATTTGCATCAAGCCAAATTTACTTATCGGCAAAATATTGTGTTTGGCTCTGTCATTAGCCATTATTGTTCGCATGTGATCGAATAATTTCTGACGATTCTCCGATTCTTGCATATCAATAAAATCAATTACAATAATGCCGCCCATATCCCGAAGTCGCAATTGCCGGGCGATTTCATTTGCTGCAGCCAGATTTACCTCTTTCGCAGTGAGTTCTTGTCCGCTATTTGATTTTGAACGATTTCCGCTATTCACATCAATGACATGCATCGCTTCTGTATGTTCGATAATGAGGTAAGCTCCTTTCTTGAAAGTGACGGTTTTACCAAATCCGGATTTAAGTTGTTTGGTAACCAGATAATTGTCGAGAATAGGCAGTTCGCCTTTGTAATGTTCGATTATCTTTACTCTGTCGGGAGCAATCAGGCTTACATAGTCGCGAACTTCGTTATAGACCTCGGTATCATTGATATAAATATGTTCAAACGAAGGGTTGAAAATATCTCTTAATAGAGCAACCGTTCTTCCGGTTTCTTCATAAATGAGTGAAGGTGCTTTATTTTTCAGCAATTTTGTCATATTATCGTCCCAACGTTTGACCAACGTTTTTAATTCAGTGTCAAGCTCTACAACTCGTTTCCCTTCAGCCGAAGTTCGGACAATTACGGCGAAATTTTTAGGCTTGATACTTTGAATTAATTGTTTTAATCGTACTCTTTCTTCGGTTGATTTGATTTTTTGAGAAACATTTACTTTATCTCCAAATGGAATAATTACAAGGTAACGGCCTGCAAAAGAAACTTCGGATGATAAACGAGGTCCTTTGGTAGAAATAGGTTCTTTTACTATTTGAACCAATACAGGATCGCCATATTTTAAAACATCTGTAATACAGCCTTCTTTAGGTAAAGTGGGTAAATGAATAAATTTACCGATAGCCGGCAGTTTCTTTTTGTCGGAGATCGCTGTTTCCAGAAATTTATTTAAACTGTTAAAATCGATGCCCAGATCTTGATAGTGAAGAAATGCATCTTTTTTGTATCCAACATCTACGAATGCAGCATTTAAGCCCGGCATTAGTTTTTTAATTTTGCCGAGATAGATATCTCCTACCGAAAATGATATATTACGCGCCTCTTTCTGGAATTCGGCCAGTTTTTTATCTTCAAGGACAGCAATAGATATTTCGTTGGATTGAACGTCAATTACTAGTTCGCTAACCACAATGTTGTTTTAATATTAGATGATAAATAAAAACCTGTCTATCAGGTTTATTTTTATTTTAAAAGGGATTAAACACCAAAGGTTAAAAGCGCAAAACATGCACATTTAACCTTTGATTTACAATCAACTAAAAAAATGGAACAATTATTTTTTCTTTTTATGTCTGTTCTTTCTTAGTCTTTTTTTTCGTTTGTGCGTAGACATTTTATGTCTTTTTCTTTTTTTTCCGCTTGGCATCGTTATCGTTTTTTCGTTAATAAATACATCTTATTATATAGAATAAGATTATTTTTTGTTGTCCAAACTATTTCTCAAATTTTCACAAAAATATTGAGAAGGTTTAAACGTTGGAACATAACGTTCGGGGATAATAATAGTCGTCTCATTTTTGATATGACGAGCCGCCTTAGATGCTCTTTTTTTCACTACAAAAGAACCGAAACCACGAAGATATACATTCTCTCCATTATTCATGGAATTCATTACTTGGTCCATAAACCCTTCAACTGAAGCTAACACACTCGCTTTGTCAATTCCCGTGTTTTTTGAAATAGCACTAACAATATCTGCTTTTGTCATGATTCTAAAATATTAGTTAATTATTTAATGTATATTTTTTAGGTTGCAAATATACGGTAATTATTCTTGATTAAAAAAGTTTTAGGTATGATTTTTCAAAAAAAGAGGAAAAATTATTAAATTACTATGTAATTTTGTCCAAATATGGAAAATTTTAATTTTGTAAGTAAGAAATTGATTGAGTGGTACAAGGTAAATAAAAGAGTTTTACCTTGGCGCAATTTATTTGACCCCTATAAAATATGGGTATCGGAAATTATTCTTCAACAAACCCGTGTGGCACAAGGGTTGGAGTATTACAACCGTTTCATTCGTCGTTTTCCGAATGTGAAGTCTTTGGCAGAGGCGGAGGAACAAGAAGTGCTCAAATATTGGCAAGGACTGGGATATTATTCTCGAGCGAGAAATCTTCATTTTGCCGCTAAAATGATTATGAATGAGCATCAAGGCGTTTTTCCTAAAAATTATGATGCGATATTACGACTAAAAGGAATTGGCGACTATACGGCTGCTGCAATCGTATCTTTTTCATGGAATATGCCTTATCCGGTAGTCGACGGAAATGTTTTTCGTTTTTTATCGCGTTTATTTGCAATTGATGAACCGATAGATACGGGAAAGGGTAAAAAATATTTTACAGCGTTATCAGGGGAATTGATGGATAAATCTCAAGCCGGTTTATTTAATCAAGCAATGATGGAATTTGGCGCTCTACAATGCATTCCTGTTTCTCCCGATTGTACAATCTGTCCTTTTGAGGCCAACTGTTTTGCTTATGCCGCCCGTTCTGTATCCCGATATCCTGTCAAACAAAATAAAACGAAAACGAAAGACCTTTATTTGTATTACTTTCATATTCATGATTCGGATCATCTATATATAAAAGAACGAAATGTAAAAGGAATTTGGCAAAACTTGTTTGAATTTCCTCTTATTGAATCGGATATTTCTTTGAATTTTGAACAATTGAGTCAAATACCTCAATTCAAAGAATGGTTTCAAGAAGAATCCGCATACGTTTTTAAACGAATTATTGAAAAGCGAAAACATGTTTTATCTCATCGCGTATTATATGCTGATTTTTATGAGGTTTATATTGAAAAAGGATTAAAAACGCTTCCCGAATTTACAAAAATTAAGAAGGAAGAGTTAAATAAATATCCGATTCATCGTTTAATGCAATATTATTTGGAAGAAAAATTTGATATTTGATATTTTATATTTACATTTGAGGCGAAATCTTAAATTATTAAGAAATCTTAACTCTAACATTATTTTATTATGTCAGTAAACAAAATTCTTTTAATCGGAAATGTGGGTAAAGACCCCGAAGTAAGGTATTTCGACAATGGCGGAGCCGTTGCAAATTTTTCTTTAGCAACTACAGAAAGAGGTTACACTGCGGCAAACGGGACACAAATACCGGATCGCACCGAATGGCACAACATTGTGTTGTGGAGAGGTTTGGCTGAAACAGCCGAAAAATACGTTCGTAAAGGTTCTAAAATTTACATCGAAGGAAAAATCCGCACCCGTTCGTATGACGACCAACAGGGAATCAAACGTTATGTAACCGAAGTGTGGGGAGATACGCTGGAATTGTTGGATCGAAAACCGGATAGCGCTCAAGCTAACCGGCCGCCGTTCCCTGAACCTCCTGTAACTACAGCCAATACTTCACAAACTAAAACTTCTCTTTCAAATTCTGTTCCGGAGAATGATGTTTCATCTAGTCTGGAATCGGACGAAAGCAACGATTTACCGTTCTAAGCAAAAGAAGTACGAGCAAAAAACACACGGAACGCGATTATTTTATCACATGCCGTGTGTTTTTTATGGGATCTGAGTCCTGAGCCGATACTCAACCCCAACGATAGGGCCAATTGCATCACTGAACTGTTTTCTCTCTAATTTCGGTATCAACAGTATCTCTTATAAAATGTTCATATTGTTTTTTATTCGTAATTGAGTTCCATGAAAAAGGAATATCTGATGGATATACATTTATTTGTTCTTTTTTTGTTAAAGATTTATTGAGATAATGTAATCTCTTGATAAAGTCGGGATAATTTTTTTTCTCTCATAATGGATAAAAATCATTAGAAATAATGATTTTAAGTAAATATTCATCTACTTCCTGTTCGGAGAGACCGGAATTTTGAATAAAAGAATTCACCAAATCACTTGAATTGGAAACTCCTGCTTCCATAAAAACAATACCGACCTGATCAAGAAATGTTAACTTTTTATTTTTTATTTCAAAAAAATATCACTATTTTTGTGCGATTTTTAAACAATATTATCAATTTTTCATAAAGAAACAGATATTATTTTTCATACATCATATTAATTAAGAAAGCGTTAGCTTATATTCTTGCATTTGAAACATCGACAATTTCAATTACTACAGGAATAAGTAAGTAAACGCTCACGTGGATGCGTGGGTGTAACTTATTTGTAGTAATGGGCAGTCGATGGCCTCAAATGCGGATAAAGTTACAAGTCCCACGCTTCGTATTTTTAAACCGCTTCTCTTCGGGACTTAAGAAGCGAGTTAAGAACTAAGAGTTATGAGTTAAGAATTGATGTCGCACCCTGTATCACTATAGTTTATTCCGGCGATGGTAAAGACAACTTTTCGAATCAAAAAAATCATTTTTCTCATCGTTTAATAAAAGTCGGTTGTCTTTACCGGAACCGGAGAAACTAAAAAGAGTTAAGAAC
>JAIRLY010000263.1 GCA_031259075.1 Dysgonamonadaceae bacterium
CAGGCACAAATCGCAAAAGCGTATAATCGCTGTCGCCCGCCGGATAATACATCTCCCAACCTTTTTGCCATGCCCGTTGCCGCAATTCATTGTCGGTAACAATTTCTACCGTACCTTGCAACAGCACGCCGTGAAACTTTTGCGGCTCGCAATAATACAGGCTTGCTTTACCGTTTTGCCCGATTTCGGCAAATTTTCGCGAACTTGTATTGGTGATCATGAAGACCGTAAGCGGATTCTCTTCCGCTTCGTGAATAGCGACAAGTCCGGGATACTCGTTCGGATTTTTCAGGTTGAGCATCGCACGGATTGAAGGAAAACCGTCTTTGTCGATATTCGTTAAATAAACAACCGAAGCTGTTTCCATCATTTTCAGGCATTCCGCCTGCTTCGCTGATAAATTTGTTTTTGATTTCATTCTTTATTGTTACTGTTTGATAATTGATGGATTATTGATAAACCTATTTTGTTTATACTAAGGCAAATATAATTAGAAAGCACGACAACTGCGATCCTGCTGTTTGTATCAAAACCTAAAAATGAAGTGAAACAGCCTGTTCCACCATCTTTACAAACAATCTTACTGCCCGCCTGCAATTCCCAGCCAAGACCAATATCCAACTTTTTAGAGGCGTTTGCGTGTTTTTTGCAACAGATTTTCAAATATGTTTTTTCTTCCTGCATTATCACCTTTGCATATTTCAGCAAATCGTCGGCAGTCGAACTCATACCGCCGGCAGCAGCGAGTATATCATCTCTGTTCCACAACCAGTTTCCCAAATCTCTGTTCCACCGGTTGTACCCATGAATGTTGTTGTCAGGGTTAATCCCTAAATATGTTTTCTTTAATCCAAATTCATGTTTAATAAAGTCATTCATAGTGTCCCAGTATCCTCTTTGTGATACTGTTCCTAAAATGTATCCAAGTATTCCATAACCGAAGTTTGAATAATTGTACGGATAGGTTTTATCTTTTAATCTTGTCGAACTGATTATTCTTTTCATTTTGGAGAAGTCCATCGAACCGGATAACGGATTTTCTTTTGTACCGCCGTTAATCAATGCGCCGGTTACTGTTCTTGCAAAGCTCCGTGCATTGAATGGAATCAGGGCGGAATACCCTGATGTATGGGTGGCAAGACGTTTCAAATCGGGATAATAGCCGACAGGCAAATTTGTAATAAAACTGCTAATAGAATCATTCAATGAAATTTTGCCATCCAAAAGGTATTTTGCAAGCAAAGAACTCGTAAAAGTCTTTGTGATAGAGCCAATTTCATAATAAGGAGGAGGTTGATTTGCAATCTCTCCATTCTCGCCAAAGACATTAATAACCATCTCGTCATCGCACAAGCATCCAACAGTGAGTATCAGGTTTTTCTTGCCTCTGGCGAATTTTCTTATCCAACCGTATGTATTTGGATTAAATCCAGCTATTTATAATCTCCATTATTAATTTATCAATCTCATCTGATTTTATAGCTGAAACGCTTTTGTCCGTTTTTGCAATACGCTTGATGATAGCGCGTTCAAAGAAATTCATTTTCTCGAACTGAAACTCACCACCTGCAAAACAGGCTGAAACAGCATATTCGTACAATTCTTGAGGATAGGCTTTTGCCAGTTCTTTTTGCTGTTTGATAATATCCGGTTCCATCCCGCAAACAAATAACGCCAATCGCTTTTGCTTCAAAGTTTCAAAATTTTTCTTGCAGAAACGCTGCATAATTTCTAACGATGCTCCGGCATACATGGAAGTTCCCAAAATAATACCGTCAAAAGAATGAATGTCGGGATGTTTGTCCTTTTTCAGGTCAATGAATGATACCTGACTGTCGGTCAACCGTTCGGCAATCATTTGTGCGACTTTGGCGGTTGTTCCGTGTTTGGATGTGTAGATAATTGCTGTATTCATATACTTTTACTCATACTTTTTATTTTTTAATCATTACATAACACTCATTATCCAATACAATTCCGTCATAACGCTCTTCTGCAAGTCGAAGCAACCCTTCGTATTGGAATCCGCATTTTTCCAATACACGCTTTGATCTTTTGTTGTAAGGATAACAATACGCAGAAATCAAATCAAGATTTAATTTCTCAAAACCGTGTTGAATTAGAGCTTGTGCGGCTTCGGTGGTATAACCGTTGCCCCAATACTCTTCTCCAATGGCATATCCCAACATGCGTGCTTTGTTATTCTGTCTTTTGGAATCGTCTGAAAGACCAATTGTGCCTAACAGTTTTCCTGTTTCTTTCGATTCGATTCCATATACATTTTCTTTCCCCAGAAAAATAATTTTCATTATTTCACGGGTTTCTTCAATGCTGGTATGGGCTTTCCATCCGGCATTTACTCCGACATTCTCGTTTTTGCCGTATGCAAATATGCCTTCAGCATCATTTTCTGTTATCGGGCGAAGAATTAAGCGTTTGGTTTCTATTGTTTTCATTTTCAATATTTATTCCATCGAACTACTTCGTCAAACCTTTTCCGTTTCTTTTCACGTTGAATATCTGCGGAGTATCCGAGAGTAATCAGCAGAGCGACACGGCGACTGTCCGGAATGTTGAGCAAGGTTTTTATTGACTTCTCGTCGAAACTTTCTATCATACATGTTCCCAGACCGAGGTCGGCGGCTTGCAGGCAAATGTGTGAGGCGGCAATACCCATATCAAGCGAAGAGAAATCAATCTTTCGCAATGCCGAACCGAACTTTGCCATAAATAAAGGTTTTTCCGCCACCAGAACAACGATTACCGGTGCCTGTTTTACAAAAGCTCCGCCCATCCGGTAAGCGCTTTGGGCAACGCGATTTTTCAGTTCCGCATCGTCCACTGTTACAAAAGTCCAGCCTTGTGCGTTGTTTGCCGACGGCGACAATCTACCCGCCTCAAGGCACTGTTCGATTTTCTCTTTCTCAACAGCCCTGTCCTGATAGGCACGGTTACTTTGGCGTAATTTTACTAACTCTTTAAATTTCATGTTTTTTCGTTTTATGATTTTAATTGTGTTATTCTACATGATCATACGCTTCCAAAGCCGGTATCAAACAACTTGCAATGCCTTTGATGCCGCAAACGGTTGTCGTCATAATGATTGCTTCCTTCAATTCATCGCGGGTAGCGCCTGCTTTTTTGCCATCGGTACATGTGCGGTTACGGCAGTTGTTTCGCCTTGCGATGCACGAATAGCAATGTATATTAACTGCTTTATTTTCGGCTCCAGGGCTTTCATGTTGCTGACGGATTGGATTAATCCGCCAAACGCCTGCGCTACTTCAGGGGCCTCTTCCTGAAATACTTCCATGAGATTCTTTTTCTTTGTATTCATATATTTTCTATTTATTATATCGTTTTTACTACCGGAATCCAAATGGCGCTTCTGTAATCCGGTGAACTCATATCCCCATCGGAATACCATTCGATTTCGGGGGCATTGGCATGTTGATAGCCCGAAGAAGGCAACCATTCGTTGAATATCCGCACGAAACCGTCCTGCATCACTTTCGGCATGGCGCCTTCGATTTCAAAGACAACCCATTGAGAGGCGGGAATATCCAGTTTTTCAAATCCGGCGGGACATTCCTTTGTGGTTGCGGCGGCAATCCAGTAATCAAATCCGTTATCATACATGTCCGCACACACGCCCAGCACGCCCGACGGCTCCAGATCGGATAGTTCCCGCAGTTTATTCAAATCGTCAACGGGAAAATCCGCCCACATCTGAGGGATATTGGTAAAGTTGGCACCATCAACCTTCGAGGCGAATTTCTTTACTCCGATTACGCTAAATGCGTCTAAATAAACTATTCTATGTTTCATGACAAAGTATATTAATCTTATCTTCTGTCGTCTTCATCCATTTTATGATTTAAAGCGTCTGTCATCGAATCAAGGAACAAAGTCCTGCTATCTTTTCGACTTCTGATATTCAGGTAAATACGATAAATGTCCTTCAAGTCGATATTGAGAAAATTTCCGAAGTAGTCGGCAAGTTCTTTCAATTCGATTTGTCCGTTATTCAGGCAACGCCTGACATGAATACCATATATCATTTCCACAAGGTCGGTTTTTGAACCTGTCCATGTGTGTTTTGCTTTCAGAAATGCCGAACTATCCTCAGCTATGTACTGTGAATGTTGTTCTAACCGTAACAGTTTGTTGTTCAGATAAACGGTCAGCATTTCATTTGCAAGTATTTTGGACACTTTGAAATCATGGCTTGTAGAAAACCTTGTATCCCGTTCGAAATAAAAACTGTCCAGAATGAGTTGAATATCATGCTTTCCTCTTAGAAAGTAAAATTTATCCAAATGAGTGCTACCGGAACGGTAATAATGGTAAAACTCAAAATTCATGTCGAAAAAATACTTTATCCGTCCAAGCATGTTTTCCCAGTAGATACGCTTATCATTGCCGCTTCCTGTCGGAGTTCTCATTTCAATAGTATAGAGTTTGTTGTGATACACTAACTGGCTGAACAATCCGGGTTTAATTTCTTTGAAAAACAGTATTTCTTCCGTCTGGTCTTTGAAAGTATAACCGGCTATGAAGATTTTCAATTCTTCAAAAGCCACCTCCAATACTTGAATGATTTTCGACGATTTCAAACAAATGTCATTCTCCGACAATTCAATATTCTGAATATCGGTGTTGATACGTTCCTTGAGATTGTGCACAAACTGTTCCATTCTCTATTCTAATTTTCACCAAATAAACGGCAATAGTCTGTATTTAACTGTTTGCGAATATTCCAGATATCCTGCCAGTTCATTTTTCAGCATTTTATCTTCCAGATATGTCCTGATCCAAATAGTTGCTGTTATAACAAAACCGACAATCCCAACCGGAAGAGTCCCGAACATTAAATAACTGGCTATTGCCCAGAGCACAATTCCTGCATATCCGGGATGCCTGACAATTTTATACGGTCCGGTTTTTATTACCGTTTGCCCTCTGTTTTCCTGAATACGCGAAGTTGCTTCAAAGTGTTTATTCTCAATAACCGGCCATACCATAAAAACACAGGAAATCAGATATATCCCTGTCCCCACGTAAAAACATTCTATTGGCAATACGTCCCAATGAAGCCTGTTCCCAAGTCCTGCAACAATATAAATGCCGTAATAACCCAACAGAACATATATTGGAAGAAGAACTTTATCCCAATTTTTCGTATTATCCTGTTTTTTCCCTCTTTCGCTTAATGTTTCCCGATGACCTGAAAACATTATAATGCAGGCGACAATAGAGATAATAAGGTAAAGAGAAACATTTGCAATACCCCTTATATCATTAAATCCTCCGGCAGCGGCAAAAAATAACCCAATTCCGATGATCCGCTGAAGAAGCAGTATAAATATGTATTTAACTGCCCTTTTTTTATTATTTTCCTGTTGTACTTGATTCATATTTATATTTCATCTTGTTTCAAAACGATATAATATCTTTCTATAAAACAACTCTGATTCCTGCATGTACGCCAACGACAATTTTATTACGGGAATCAAATGTATGACTAAATATCTGCATAACCGGCTGATTAATAATCCCGTCTTTCTTTGTGTGAAAATAACATACGGAAGGCCCGGCGATGATATTCATACGTTTGTATTTGAAACCGAAACCGGGAACAGCCCTCAAAAATTGCCGAGATGAATGTTTTTTAGTTGAAATTGTGTTCATTTGGGATATTTCGGGATTGAAAAAGAACTGATTTCGGAGCGGAATGATTGAACCGATGCCCACGCCACGCACTACTTTTTGCTCTGCATTTGGGTTATATGCCAGATTAAACGAAGTGTACAACTTCTCTACTCCCAATTTGAACGAAACATTTATGGGCGCGATTTCCGATATACTCACCTCCAAAGCGCGATAACCTCCTTTTCGAACAACTGAAATAAGACCAAGAGGAACGCCCGAAACCGTATCGGAATAATTGACCAGACCTAACTGCAAACCGTTTACTTTTCCGCCATTAACGTTAATCAAACCGACCTGTACTCCTGTCAGTTTATTCAAATTGGTATTTACCAGGCCAATTTGTACGCCTGCTGGAAGTTGTTTGGCGGTATTTACCAACCCGATTTGCGTTCCGGACAGGCAATCGGCATAATTAACCAGACCAATGTAAGCCGTCGAATGATTGCCTTTTGCCATATTTACAAATCCGATTCCCGGAAAATTAAAACCGTCAGGCAAATAATTGGCAAACACGCTATATAAAACGTATTTATTTTTTTTATTACCGCTGTTCTCGTCGTTGTTTTGAGCCGTGCATAATAAATTAAAACCTGAAAATAACACTAACATTAAAACTACATTTATTTTCTTCATATTGAATATATTAAATTATCTTTTTTTGTTATCCTGTTGTATTTGTTCATATTGATGCTTTTCTTGAGATTGTGTACAAACTGCCCCATATTATATCTTATCTTCCAATTCGGATCATTTCTAAAACGATATTTTGTAGTAAATATTCGGTATACTGACTGCCGCCGTTGTTTGTTCCATTTGTCCGGTACGGTAGTTATAGTCGAAATTGTAGAAATCCTTACTTCCGGTCACATTCAGCATCTTTACACCGAACTCATGTCCCAATCCCGGCTTGTTGATTTTGTAGCTTACAGTTATGTGCGCAGTAAAAGCCGGCGAGTTATGACTGTCCATGATGCGGTTTTCGTCTTCGACAGGACGCTGTCCGGCAAGCGACGCCGCTTCGTCGAGAGGTGTGTAGTAACCGCCGCCCATTAGGTTCAGGCGTATGTTCACGCCCAACACATTCTGTCTGTTTCGTCCGAGCATCCACTCTTTTCCACCCAATGCATTGGCGAAGAAACGGCGATTGTAGCGGGTGTTACGCCAGATGCCGTCGCCTCCGCGATATTTGGAATCAAAAATGGATGCCGTCAGCATGTAGTAGTAACCGTCTTTCAGATACCGTTCAAAGGTGAAATCGACTCCGAAATTCCGCCCTTTTCCATCATTTACCAAACGGTGGGTCATATAAAAATCGGTTTGGTTGATAATGGAAATGCCGCTGCCCGGTACGACAGGCACATCGTAAAGATATTGAAAATAAGGCTCAATCCTGAAATGTATATTCTCCGAAATGCTCCAGTCGTAACTCAATACCGCATGATACGCCTTGGCGAAATCAAGGTCTTTGTTCACGAGACGGTCGCCCGTTTCCGGCGTTGTGACGAAATAATAATCGAGACGTTCGTGCCGGCTGTGCGATCCAACAGCCAAAGCAACCGAATGGCGCGAAACCGGCTGCCAGCGGATACTTGCACGATTTTCAAATGTCCAATGCCGGTTGAGCGCAAAATATTGAACATTGATGCCGTACTGTGCCGTAAAGCGTTCGTTGAATTGGTAAGATGACTGGCTGAACGCAGAAGCCAGCAGGCTGTTTCCGTCAGTGTCTGCAAAGTTTTGCATCGCTTCGCCCTTGGAATATGGATAGTTCGGCGCAATACTGTAGTTGTCATCATAAAATAAACCGGTCAGCGTGACGCCGCTACGATTTGTGTGACGGGCGCTGAACTTCGTATTCAGGTATGAGTTGAAAACAAGATTGGCGTTTTTATCCAGCATATCCTGTATCGGCTGCGGATTTTGACGATTGGCGTCGTACAGGTTTGTCGTGGTATGGTTTTCGGCATACGTGACTGCCAATGTGGATTTCAGGAAACTATTTTCGTTGAGGAAAATCTTGTGCCCCAGTCCCGCCGCTCCCATATATTGGCGTGCCGTCTGTTCGATGGGAATGTAGTCGTAGCCGGTCAGGTCATCCGGCAAGTCACTGATAAAACCGTCGGATGTGCCGATGCCCCACAGCGAGAATATTCCTGCTTTTTTTGTCGGGAGATTGATTTTGAACGATAAGTCCTGATAACGCATACCGGCAACTTTTGCCAAATCGCCGCCGACAATGTCGCCTGCCAAAGCCATCGACGAATAGCGGTAATTAAACAGGTAAGACGCCCGTTCTCCTTTTTTGAAAGGCCCTTCGGAAGCAAATTCCACGCCGAGCGTCCCTATTTGCGCCGTGTGTTCGTATCGTTGGTTGTTACCGTTGCGCAGCGCCATGTCAAATACGCCGGACAAGGCATTGTTGTATTCCGCCGGAAAAGCGCCCGCGAAGAAATCGGAATTACCAAGCACCTGCGAACTGAATGCCGTCAGAACTCCTCCGCCCACGCCGGCGATTTCCGGATAATGGCTGGGATTGGGTATTTCGACGCCTTCCAGTTTCCATTGCAGGGACTGCGGCGAGTTGCCCCGGATGGCGATGCTGTTGCTTGTTACGTCGCCCGCCACGCCTGCAAAAGCTGTAACCAAACGTGCCGGGTCGTCGAATCCGCCGGCATAGCGGCTCGCCTCTTCCACGCTGAGCATCCGCGCCCCCGCCATTGCCATCGGGTTGAGCGGCGCTTCTTTGTTTGTCTTCGGTCGGACGACTATTTCGTCCAGCGTCAAAACACTTTCCTTCATTGTAATCTCAAGCACGGTTTCTTTTGCCGACGAAACCATCACCTCGCGAATTGTCGCCGGTTCGTACCCAATAAACGACGCTTGAATGTTATAGCGACCGACAGATAACGACGGCAGTGTGAAAACTCCCTGTTCGTCGGTCGTCGCACCAACAACAGGACTGGTATTCAATACCACCACGGTTACGTATGGCAGCGTTTGTCCCGAAGCCGCATCAATGATAACGCCGCGGATGTTCCCTTTCGTTTGCGCCGTTGCTTGTATTGATATTCCGGCAATCATTATTGCCCATAAAACCAATGTTTTTTTCTTCATGTCCTTTTACGTTTCTTTACTGTTATTACTTTTCAGGCGACAAAAGTATATCGGGAATAAATGCGATAGATTTTTTTGAGACCAAACCCGGCAGAAAAGAGACGGAACGGGATATTTGAGCGACATACGGTATTTTATCCTTTCTCTATTACATGGAAACATTTCTCCTCCATTCAGAAACATTTCTTTGTCTTTCAGAAATATTTCTTCGTCGCCCGGAAACCTTTTTCTGTTGTCCGAAAATATTTCTTCGTCATTCGGAAACATTTCTCTGTCTTTCAGAAATATTTCTTCGTCGTCCGAAAACCTTTCTCTGTTGTTCGGAAATATTTCTTCGTCATTCGGAAACCTTCCCTTGTCGCAAAAACAATTATTCATCCCTTTTTCTTCATCAACTCCTCAAAAAACGATTCCCGGAAGGAATTGCCGATAGCTATCTCGTACGATTTAATAAAAACATCATTGTTATCAAAAGAATCAATTTGCTCCCTGTTGATGACATACGAACGGTTGATGCGGAAGAAGGCGCTTTGAGGAAGCAACTCCTGTATGCTTTTCAGGCTCATCCGGGTGATAATCCGCTTGCCTTCTAACTGAATGACAACGTAATCTTTTAATCCTTCGATGAAAAGAATGTCTTTCAGGTTCACTTTGAAATAACGGCGGTCGGATTTGACGAAGATATATTCATCCCCGACGTTTTCCACCGCCTTTTTCTCCTCGTCCATAAGCAGCGAATGATAGGCGAGCGCCTTTTCCACCGCCTTTCTGAATTTGGCAGGCTCTACCGGCTTGACCAAATAACCGACAGCGTCCACTTCGTAACTGTCCAGAGCGTATTCGGTGAATGCGGTGATAAATATCACCAGCGTTGTTTTCGGGATGCTCCGGGCAAATTCTATTCCGCTCGCTCCGGGCATCTGTATGTCCAGGAACACCAGATCGACCGGGTTTTCTTCCATGAAAACGGCGGCTACCTTTGCGCTGTTGAAACTGCCCGACAGTTCAAGCGCGGGAATTTCTTCCACTAATTTCTTGACGCCTTTACGGGCAATAGGTTCATCATCGACTATGATACACTTCATATCTTTATTTGTAAATTAACGGTATAACATGTTTCTTCATCCTGCAATTCCAGCGAATGGCCGTCACCGAACAGCAAATCGAGGCGGCGTTTGATATTGCTTAATCCCAATCCCCCTTCGCTCTTTTTTACAGGATTAACGGGTTTTGAGTTTTGACAGGCAAACAATAATTGATTGTCCTGTACCTCAAACTGAATATGCACAAACGAGCCGTTTTCGCTGTCTAGACTGTGCTTGACCGCATTTTCCACGAAGGGAATAAACAGCAGCGGCGGTACATGGACGGATGCAACGTCGCCCGTTTTCGTCAGCGTGTAATCAAACCGGTCGCGGCGGGTCTTTTCCAGTTCCAGAAAGTCATTCAGGAAAGCGACGTCTTCATCAAGGCGCACTTTATCCTTCACGCTGTCGTTTATCTGGTAACGCAACAAGTCATTGAGTTTCATCAGTATGTGCGAAGCGACACCGGCGTCTTCGTGCAGCATGATATTGGCGCTGTTCAGCATGTTGAACAGGAAATGCGGGTTGATTTGGCTCTTGAGGTATTTCAGTTCCGACTGCAAGGTGGCCGATTTCAGTTCCTCAATGCGCCGACGTTGTTCCATCCGGTGCTTGAAAAACAGCAGTGTGGATATTCCGGCAATAAAAAATCCAAGTGTAAGGGCGGAAGAAGTGATTCCCATTAACATTTCAGACACGCCTGTTTCTCCCGAATCTTCGCCGGCAGGCAATGCAACGCTTTGGAGCAGACCGATACCAAAGACGGAAATAAGTATCAAAGCCGCGACAGACAGGGTATAACGAAGGATTTTGTCTTTTAACAGCAACCGGGGAAACAATACATAGCTGTTGAAATATACAATGGCGTCGAGCAGCAGGAAATAGACGAACCACACTCCCACACGTCCGATAATCATTTCATTCTCCGCATCCCAAAAGATGTTCAGGCTAATCAGGAACACAAATCCCTGCAATATCAGATGCCTGCAAAGCCTGTAAGCAGAACTTAACAGAAAATCGGGAACTTTATCATCCAGTCTGTTATACATGGCCGAGAGTATTTAATTGTAATTTTACTCTATTTGCCGTTACCGAAAACCTGTAATTTCCGGTGGGATACAGTAAATCAAGCCGTCGCCTGACATTTGAAAATCCGTAATCCGACAAGTCCGAGTTATCCGTGCTACAACTCATACGGATTTTATCATCATCAACCCGAAAGAAAACCTGCAACGCAAAAGGCTCTTGTCCGCAACGGATTTGATTCAAAACGCCCTGCACAACCGAAATAAACAAAAGCGGGGGAACAAAATGGCGGCCTGTATTCCCGTCTGTCGAGAGCGTATATGTAAAGCCGCCGTCATGCAACTGCTCCAACTTCAAATAATTGGCGACAAATTGAATATCGGAACTTAATAATACTTCTTTGCGGTTGCAGTCGTACAGTTCGTATCTCAACAACTGACTCAGTTTGAGCAACATCTCCGAAGTCTTCCGGGGGTCAGTCTTTGTCAATTCCGCCGTATGAACCAGTATATCGAAAAGGAATTGCGGGTTGATTTGTTCCTTCATCCTGTCCACTTCCAACCGGACATGCTCGTTTTCCAGACGGTTGATTTGCATTTTATCCTCCATCCAAAGCCGCAGCAATATCGTCAACGACACTCCGGAAATACAAATCACGTAAAACGCAAAATACGAAACCGAGTCCAGCAGGCTCACCCAACTGTATGGTTGCGAAATATTCAACGCGGAAAAAGCAGCCAGCTTAATACCATATTTCGCTAACAGCATAAAAATAATAGCGACCGATAAAGTCAAGCCGTAAAGCGCATATTTCTTTTTCAGCAGGAGGCGTGGAACCAGCACATAGATATTGAAATAGATGACCGCAAGGTATGCCATCCACAGATATATTTTGTAATCCCAAATGTCCGGGTATGTTTGAAAATTGATATATGTCTGGTGCGAAGCAATTAGCGCCAAAGACAGGACAAGCAGGAGATGCCTCCGGATTCTGTACCGGGGGCTGGTGAAAAAATTGTATATAAATGAGTTTTCTGTCATGACCAATGCGCTATCCTGTTTTTGAGTTCAAAAGTAACCTGTTCGTGAAAGCAAATTAAAAAAATGAGACCAAACGGGCTGTTTCGTAGATAGAACTTCGTTTTTTGTAGATATTTATTGTGTTCAGTTCGTTTTTCCCTTGTTGTAAAGTACTTTCAATATCCCGTTCTCAAACGACTTATTATCGGACAATATCCATTTCGATGTTTTCATTTTGCACGGGAATAAAAGAATACCCTCGCCCAGCATAACGGGAATGTAGCAAAGTTGCAGTTCATCAACCAAATCGTGGTTTAGTAATAGGCGTATTGTTTGTCCGCCGCCCAACAGCCAGATATCCTTACCTTCCTGACATTTGATTTGACGTATCTTCTCAAGTACATTTTCAGTAAGATACGAAACATTTGCTTTCGGAGGCAAATTGTCATTCCGACGGGAAAGCACGTAAGTTGCCCTGTCTTTGTATGGCCAATCCACATCGAAAGAAGCCATCTCCTGATATGTGCCATTTCCCATAATGACGGTATCTATCGAATCATAAAACGTTTTGTCCCTAAATTCATTAAGAGTTGGACAGGATAATCCTGCCAGCCAGTCCATTCCACCATCAGGAGGAGCAATGAAACCGTCAAGCGACACAGTGATGAAAACTTTAATCTCTTTCATTTTTGTCTAATTTATTTGTTTATACTGTGTTCGCCTGCATCCAACGAAAAAGCGTGGAATCCACACTGCTTCAACGTAGAGGTACTGGCATACCCGAAGAGGAAAACAGGCAACTCCACGCCATACTTACGTACGGCATGAACATTGCGCAGATGTCTCCTCTTCTTGAAAATTGCCAGTTTTCTACTTGAGACGTTCAGCGAACGTTATGTCATATCTAAACGGTTTTTACACCGTAATTTTCAATTTTACAGGGACAAAGGTACGAATCTTTGTCTATATCTCTATTATTTTATCGGGGAGAAACGTTAAGTGTTCATTATGGGAAACATATCCCAACTGATTGGTAACACATCGCGTTTGTCCGATCAGGCGGTCAATATTCCTGTGTGAATGTCCATATATCCAGCAGTCTATCCGGCTGGTTTCGATATATTCGCTTAATTCAACCGTAAAAGCGCCGTTAATCCGGCTTCCTTCAAAATCCGGCGATGACAAAAGGAAGGAGGGAACATGGTGGGTAACTGCAACGATATGGTCGACGCCGCTTTTTGAAACCTGTTCCCTGATAAAGGAAAAGCACCGGTCGTGTTCCCGGTTGAATTTATCAAAGGTCAATATTTTGCCGTTATAGAGAATCCGATGAAAGTCCGTTACAGCCTGTTCCGTCGGATAGGCATCTTCCGGACGGATTTTCGCCCATAAGGTTGAAACGATAATGTCAATATTATCTGCCTGGACAACTCCGTTATAATAACATTTTACGTTTTCTTTTATAGAGAAAACCAAACCTTGAGGTATTTTTGCCAAGTCGTAATATTTGTAGAGTTCATGGTTGCCAACTGCGACAATCACCTGGCTGAAACTGTCCGATGCCCAATCCCAAAACGGATGATGCACGTAGTTGTCATCATTCAGGTAGCCAATATCGCCCGCGAGGACAAGAATATCTCCAACAGGTTTTATCGGATTGCGTTTCAGGTAACTGTAATTATCCGGAAATTCCAGATGCAAGTCGGAAGCATATTGAATTTTCATCAGACTAATTCAATTTGTTAAGCGTTTCATATATGGGTTTAAGCTTTGATACAATCAATGACATGACGGTTTCAAAACTCAAATCGCTGTCCTGTTTTATCCTTTTCAGAAAACGTGCCCAATGCTTGCCCCGTTCTTCGTCTGTCGCAAATGCTTTTGTGAAGAGCGGGTGTGATTCAAAATAAACGGTTCCCCGATTCCGGAACGTTGCATAAACAGCCGCGGATAAAGCATCATGCGTCAATTTCTGATTTCTAAGGATTTTATAAACATCGTAAAAATCTTTGTAACGACTGTTCACTTCCGACAATTCAATCATAGCCTGAAACTTTTCGGCTACAACAGACTCCAACGAATAAGCCCAAACAGTTACCGCAGGCAATTCTTCCATCAAGGCAGGATAGGTAATAAGCAATGGTTCCGGCATAACGACATCTCCAAAGCCAATATCCATTTTCATAACTTGCCTGACGGTATCCAAATGAGCCGCAAACGATACCCGTATGCCCATGTAAATCCTGTTTTCAGTAATTTCTTCCGTTGTAATTGCACCCGTATCAAATTTGATTCCATCTTCTTCACAGGATAAGGCGCAGATTTCCATAAAAACGGATTTAATATGCACGCTATCATTTTTAATCCCAACCCCTAAAAAGTCAATATCCAGTGTTGGACGGGGAAATTCCTTTTCAAAAGCGTACAACAATGCGCCGCCTTTAAGATAGAATTTTTCCCTGTATTTGCTGATGGATAAACGGTAAAGTAAACGTTCATACAAATAACGGATAATAAGCAGTTGATAGTCTAACCGTTCTTTTATTGCCAGATTGAGCAGTCTGGCTTTAACGGATTTTGCAATATCTTTTGTCATAATCCAATCTCCAAATAGGTTTTCAATATTTTCTCAATTCGCATTTTCTTCGCATATTCCATTAACAGGGAAAGATTGCGGTCTTTCCTTTTCAGATAATTATTCAGGACTTCGGAAGTAACATCCGTACCTGTTTTCGTCCGGTACTTGATGGCGTCGCAAACCGATTTTTCCAAATTATAAATCATTACCGTGAAATCGCCTGTTTTTTGTTTGGTAATACCCAATTCCTGATAATCCCGCTTCCAGTAATATAGTTTTATGGGAGGGTAATCGGGGAGCGAAACTTTCCGGTTCTTTTCTATGGCGACATGGAACGATTGTGGAATCTGCACGCTCAATCCGTAATACGCCCATGCCGAATACAGGCAAAGTACGCCGTTGGGGATTATCTTTTCGAGGTCAATCATTGTACTGTCAAACGTACCGTTTTCATAACGATAGACCCCCTGTTTGACACGTTCAACAATACCTTCCCCCACCAGCTTCAACAGATGGTTGTAAAGGGACTTGTCCGGCAGTTGTTTCCTTGTCAGATAACCTCTGTTCCTGTTAAACAGGATTTGCAGTTTGTGCTTCATGCTTTTATTTTGGGACAAATATACCGCTTTTATTTGAATAGACGGTAATATTTTCCTGAAATACAATTTATCTATTTGATATACACATATATAATTTTTGTAATAGCGAAAGTTCCCGTCTGTTTTTCTATACTTGCGAGTGTCTAAACGTCACAATGTGGTGTCTGTCAAAGTCAGTGCAAGGTGCAGGGTTACATCTATATGTAACCCTGCACCTTGCACAAGAAAAAAAAATTGATTATCCGGCATTTGGCAGTTCCAAAAATAATGCGTAGATTTGAACCCTGAAGCTGTGGCAGACGGATACCGGACAAATTGGGACAAAAACAGGTCAAAAAGATGCGTTACAGATTCGTTACAGAGGATATTTGAAATAAGTATAACGTATTGATTTATACGGAGATATAATGGGTTAGTTCACGCCCCGTCCATACCGCTAAGAGCCTAAGACAGAAGGCGTCAAAAGTAAGACAAGCCCTACAAATTCAATGATTTGTAGGGCTTTTGCATTGTAGGAGTGTCGGTGGCGAAAGACATTAAAAAGCCAAAAACAGACAGCGTTCCGTT
>JAIRLY010000284.1 GCA_031259075.1 Dysgonamonadaceae bacterium
AGAATCTACTTTTTTTCGTGATATTGATCACATTTTCATTTTTTTAAATAAATAAAAGGACAACAGAATAAATTTGTCCTTTTAAAAAATATTCAGGAATTTGAAATCATTTATGCTGATAACGCATCATTTTTTTCTATCTTTTCTTTCGCATATTCCAACGTGATGTGAAGTTCTTTTTGTTCGCTGGAAGGTATTTCAAACATTGCATCCATCATGATGTCTTCGGTGATGGAACGCAATCCCCGGGCGCCTAATTTAAATTCGATTGCTTTATTGACAATATATTCCAACACTTCTTCGTCAAAACTCAATTTCACGTTATCCACCATTTCAAATATTTTGATATATTGCTTGATGATTGAATTTTTAGGTTCGGTGAGAATATTTCGTAATGTAGTACGATCCAATGGATTCAGATAGGTTAAAATAGGAAGACGTCCTATGATTTCAGGGATAAGACCAAAAGATTTTAAATCTTGCGGAGCAATATATTGTAATAAATTATTCTTGTCAATCTGTTTGTTCTTGACGTTTGAAGTAAATCCAATTACTTGCGTATTCATCCGTTGTGCAATTTTCTTTTCAATTCCATCAAAAGCGCCTCCGCAAATAAACAGAATATCTTTCGTATCGACGGGCGTTAATTTTTGTTCGGGATGTTTTCGTCCGCCTTGAGGCGGAACATTGACAATAGAGCCTTCCAATAGTTTCAGAAGACCTTGTTGTACTCCTTCTCCGCTTACATCGCGAGTTATTGAAGGATTATCGCTTTTCCGGGCAATTTTATCAATTTCGTCGATAAATACGATGCCTCTTTCGGCTTCTTCAACTTTATAATCAGCCACTTGAAGCAAACGAGTCAAAATACTTTCAATATCTTCGCCTACATATCCGGCTTCTGTTAAGACTGTTGCGTCTACAATGGCGAAAGGGACTTTCAACATCCGTGCGACAGTTTTTGCCAAAAGGGTTTTGCCGGTTCCGGTAGCTCCGACTATGATAATATTCGATTTTTCGATTTCTACCTCATCGTCTGTTTTGTTTTGCATCAATCGTTTGTAATGATTGTAAACAGCTACCGACAGGTATCGTTTAGCGTCGTCTTGACCAATTACATATTGATCCAGAAAGTTTTTAATGTCTTTCGGTCGGGGAAATTCATTTATAGAAAATTCACTTTTAGCAACACGCTTGGATTCTTTAAACATTTCGTTGGCGCGTTCTGCACAATCACTACAAATTAATCCGTTAATTCCACTAAGGAGCATTCCGACCTGGTGTTCCGGGTGTCCGCAAAAAGTACAACATTCTTTAGAATACTTTGCCATTCTTATAGTAAAAATAATGAGAGGAAAAAATTCTCGTTTTTTTTATTTTTTAGTTAATATTTGATCAATCATTCCATATTTTAACGCTTCTTCGGAAGTCATCCAAAAATCACGATCACCATCTTTTATCACCTGTTCGTAAGGCTGTCCGGAATGATCGGCTATAATTGTATAAATTTCTTTTTTGATTTTCAATATTTCCCGAGCCGTAATTTCAATATCGGAAGCCTGACCTTGCGCTCCTCCTAAAGGTTGATGTATCATAACCCGCGAATGGTTTAATGCCGAACGTTTCCCTTTAGTTCCCGCAACTAACAAAACGGCGGCCATAGAAGCGGCCATTCCGGTACAAATAGTTGCTACGTCACTGGAAATAAATTGCATCGTATCGTAAATGCCATAACCGGCATACACCGACCCGCCCGGAGAATTGACATATATTGCAATTTCTTTCCCCGCTTCGGCTGATTCCAGATATAATAACTGAGCTTGAATTACACTGGCTGTATAATCATCTATTTGAGTTCCCAAAAATATAATTCGATCCATCATCAAGCGCGAAAAGACGTCCATCTGCGAAACATTCAACTGACGTTCTTCGAGAATGTAAGGAGTAAGACTGCTTGTAATGGTTGCATATTTATCAAGTGCATTTGCATTCATTCTTAAATGCCTGGTCGCATAATTTCTAAAATCGCTGTTCATCTTGTATTTGTTCTTGTATTTGTATTTGTTCTTGTTCCTGTTCTTGTTCTTGTTCTTTAGTAATTTTTTGAAATTCCTCAAAAGTTATATCTTTCTGTTCTAAAGTAACTTGAGCTTTCAAAACTCCAATTATTTTTTCTAACAGTATTTTATCAACTAAGTTATTGACGGTTTCCTCTTTTTTCAGTATATTATTTGCACAATCTTCTATAAATTCTTCAGAAATATTGATCATTCCATATTTTCTTAACATAGCCTTAACTGTAATTAATGCTCGTTGCCAGATTTCTTCGTTTTCTATCTGTATTCCGTTCTCTTTTATAATTTTATTCTTAATAAGTTGAAATTTAAGGGTATTTAAAACTTCAGGATAATTTTCTTCGACCATTTCCTTCGTTTTTTCGGTGTTGGTTTCCAATAACCAGCGTTTAAGAAAAGCATCCGGAAATTGAATGTCTTTTGCTTTCTCTTCCAATCGCTGCTTTACATCAAGAAAAAATTTGTAATCGCTTTCATTTGTAAAATGCAAGGTAACATCCTCTTTGATTTTATTTTTGAAATCTTCTTCGGAAGTTACCGTTCCCTGTTCATATATTTTATCAAATAATTCTTGGTTTGGTTCGGCGTCTTTATGCCGGATTATTTCCTCAATAACAAGAGAAAAATCACTTTGATGATTGATTACATCTTCTTTTTTAATCTTTAAGAAAGAAGATAATTCTATTTTATATCCATCGTAGGCTTTATAGGGACAAAAAACAATTGTATCGCCTTTTTTAGTCGCTATAAATTTTGCTTTTTCCGTTTCATCTTTCATAAGAGAAGGGATCAATATTGCATTTTCATTCTTGATTCCGTTTTCTTTTTCAACACCGCTTTCTTCCAACTCGACAAGATTTCCTCTTACGATGTCGTTTTCTTCTACAGAATCAACTTTTTCGTAAATGCCGTGATCTCTTTTGAATTTGTTGATCAGTTCTTTTATCAATCCTTTTTCTACAATAATATTGTAATAGGGTAATTTGTCTTCTTTTGTCAAATGGACATTCATTTCAGGAGTTAATGCCAAATCAAAAGAAAATTCATAATTTTCCTGATTATTAAAATCCAGCGGTTTTTGTTCTGTTTTACAGGGAAGAGGTTCGCCTAAAATATTCAGATTGGCTTCTTTTATATAATCGAATAATTTATCGAATACCAATTTATTTATTTCATCAACCAATACTGATTTTCCATATATTGTTTGTATACGTGATTTAGGAGCATTCCCTTTACGGAAGCCGTCCAAAACTGTATTCTTACGAATATCGGACAGTGCTTTCTGTACTTGGGGTTGATAATCTTCTTTTTCTACAGCAACAGTCAGTATTGCATTTACGGAATCAATGTTTTTTAACGTAATATTCATTTACTAATGTATTTAATTTTTTAGTTTGCAAAGTTAATTGTATTTCTCTTAATTAACAAAAATCTTTTTCTATCGCCAGGGCAACTGCACCAAAATTAGCCGAAAAAATGAAAAAACCTATCTTTATCTTCTATAAAAAATAATTATTTATGGAAATCAAATTATCAGGTTATTTTCAGCGATTCAGCTATTAAAAAAAATTTCAGTTTTCAATTATGGATAAAAAATAAAAGGCAAATCGTGTCCACCTTTAATTGAAAATTCAAGGTTAACAGCGTTTCCAATTCCTGTTTATTTTCGTGTTTTTTAGTTTTGAGTAGCGCATTGTCAATCGCTGTTTTGAACTCATCGAAAGTGTCGTAATATTTACAATTCAAGCACTCTTTCTTTGTCCATTTCCATAATCGTTCTATGATATTTAAATTAGGGCTGTATGAAGGCAAAAACGGATGCGAGCCATCTGCTAGTGAACAAAAAGAAATTTCTCATATTCTTAAAAATATGCACTTTGATGCAGGTTTTTTTCTCTTATAACATGGTCTTTCGGAAATTCGATTCCGTTCCATGCTTTTTTAGCCATCCAGTCCTGTGCGGGCGACGTCCAAAAGGAATGGCCGGCGGGCAATCCCAAGGGCAGGAAGATTTCGGACGTTAGGTAAAGGCTGCCGTTGTTGGTGTACCAATCGGCCAAACCGGGTTGATGGCCGGCGAAACCTAACCGTAAAAATCCGTTTTCGTCGAAATTTCCTTTTACGGAAAACATTCGTTTCATGGCGGCAGTCAGGGCGGAGCGGATTTGTCCTATACGGACAAAATCGTTCATTTTCATGGTATTCTATTGATATATAAGCCGTAAACGGCTATTTCTTATCCCGAACACAGGTTAATATGAGAAATATACATGACGCGGTATGATTTTGCGAGTTGCACGAAGTGCGGTGAATGCTTCGCGCAATAGAAAGCGAAACATACATGCCCCTTAGATTATCCGCAGGGCATTCACGGTATATGTCCTAACGGACAAAATCGTTCATTTTCATGGTATTCTATTGATATATAAGCCGTAAACGGCTATTTCTTATCCCGAACTCAGGTTAATATGAGAAATATACATGACGCGGT
>JAIRLY010000312.1 GCA_031259075.1 Dysgonamonadaceae bacterium
GAATCGTTATTAACACTTTTTTTTTACAAAAATAATCATGTTTTTACAATACACATGTAGAGACAAAAAAAATTAAATAAATTATTCATTATTAAAACAAAGAATGTGATGAAAACAAAAGTATTATTATCTGGAATTATGTTATTTGCAGCAATTGCGTTTAGCACGTGTGATAAATCGTATGTACAACAAGATGATGGGTCGAGTATTGATAATATTGTTTATCAGACTGTATTTGAAGATTTACCTGTTGGATGTGATTCTGTTCAAATGATTTCACCTCAAAATTCAATATTTAAATCGATTACACATCCTGATGGTGAATTATCAGCTTCACTTTTCTACTATTCTGAAGGAAAAATTGTTGCAGTACTTTCAAACGGTAGGGTTGCAACAGCGCAAATATTTAAAAATAATAAGCCTGCTTCAGAAGAATTGACAGTTGAAGAAATAGTTAGTGAAACAAACTTAAGATCTTCTTTTATTGATTCTTATGTTTTTAGTACTTCGGGAAAAGTCATTTTTACCATGACAAAAAATAGTGATGGTACTTGGGGTACGAATACATATCTTAGAAGTTATATAGGTTGTGTAGATGAAGTTTCTGAACAAATGTGTAATGGTAGCCTTGGTTCCACAGCAAGGATTTTATGTAAATTGTGTTCTCCTTGCGCAGTTGCAGCTGCTGCTGTAGTTTGCTTGTTTTAAGAATAGGGATATGGGCAATTATTCTAAACTTAATAAAATTGTTATATACGGAGTGTTGGGCATGTTTGCTATTGCCATCATGATAACAATAGCTCTTGCAGTGATTTATTACACACACTAAATAGTTTTCAGAGAAGTTAAGCCTGATAACGCCGATGGTATTGTCAGTGAGATAGTAGGTAGCTACCGATTTTTTAAGAAACCCTTCATCAAATTTGATAAGGGTTTTTTTGGTGCGATGTGAAATTTGTATTATATTTGCAAAAAAGTTTTATTGAAAAACAGATATTTATATAATTCAGTTTTAGTAAAAAATATAAGAATAAAGCGATGAAAAATTATTCTAAACTTAACAAAATTGTTACATACGGAGTGTCGAGTGTAGTTGTTATTGCCGCTATAATAATAATAGCTTTTGTTGTAATATACTACATGCATAAGTAATTTTCTATTCAAAATAAAGAAGTTAACTCTGTAATGTTACATTGGTTCAGGGATATTATTGCGGATAGGCATTATCTAAAAAATAATATAAAGTTTTGCATATTATACACAAACAATATTAATTAATAATTCAAATAACGTTTCACATCATGAAAAAAAGATTTTTTTTATCCTTATCGCTAATGCTTGTAGTCATTGGGATCTTCACGTCTTGTAAAAGCAGTTTAAATCCGTTAGCGTCAGATTACATTAAAAGTCAGCCTCAGCCGTTAGAATTAATAGCTGGGAAAGTTCCCGTAACAATCAACGCCACATTCCCCGGCGAATGGTTTAATAAAAAAGCAAGTCTTACCGTAATACCTGTTCTTCGCTATGAAGGAGGAGAAGCATGGGGTAACTCATACAATTACCAAGGTGAAAAGGTAGCCGGTAATGGTCAAGTTATTTCGCAAAAAAATGGCGCTAATGTTGTCCTGAAATCTGAATTCGACTACACGCCCGAAATGCAAAACTCTCGGTTATATCTGACTTTCAAGGCAAAGATAGGAAATAAACAAATAGAGCTTCCCGATGTTCAAATCGGAGATGGTGTATTGGCAACCGCAGCTTTGTTAAATGCAACTTTCGAAAACCCTGCCATTGTTGCCGATAATTTCCAACGAGTTATCAAAGAAGCGCATAATGCAAATATTATGTTCCTCATTCAAAAAGCCGAACTCCGTGCAAATGAAATCAATAAAGCCGAAGTAGCCGACTGGAACAACATTGTTAAAAATGCAAATGCAGACCCGAAACAAAATGTAAATATTGAAATTTCTTCGTATGCTTCTCCTGACGGAGGTTATGAACTGAATGAAAAATTGGCCGGAAAACGGGAAGCCAATACAGAACAATATCTTTCAAAAGAATTGAAAAAAGCAAAAGTAGAAGCGCCTGTTAATGCACGTTACACTGCACAAGACTGGGATGGTTTCAAGGAATTGCTTGAAAAATCAAACATTCAGGATAAAGATTTAATTCTTCGCGTGCTCTCAATGTATTCCGATTCAGAACAAAGAGAACGTGAAATTAAAAATATTTCTGCCGTTTATTCTACTTTAGCGGAAGAAATCCTTCCTCAATTACGCCGTTCTCGATTGACGGCTAATATTGAAATTATTGGTAAAACTGATGAAGAAATTTCATCTTTAGCGCTTTCCGATCCAAGCGCTTTGAATGTAGAAGAATTGCTTTATGCCGCTTATTTAGCATCCGAAACACAAATTAAAGAAAATATTTACAAAAAAGTGGCCGAACTATTCCCAAGCGATCCACGCGGATTCAATAACTTGGGCGTAATCGAATACATAAAAGGAAATATTTCCGAAGCAGAATCGCTCTTTAACAAAGCCAATCAATTGGCAGGGAAACTTCCGGAAGCTAATTTTAATCTTGGGCTTACAGCTTTGGTAAATGGGAATAAACAAAAAGCCGAACAATATTTCGGCAATGCGGCCGGCGTATCCGGATTAGATAATGCAAGAGGATATTTAGCAGTACTGAATGGGAATTATGCTCAAGCAGAACAATCTTTTTCTATCGCAAGCAACAATGCTGCTATCGCTCAAATTCTGGTCAAAGATTATAGTAAAGCATCAAAAACTTTAAATGCTGTCGAAAAACCGGATGCTACAACTTATTATTTAAAGGCAATTGTGGGAGCGAGAACAAACAATTTGAATGACATAGTAGATAATCTGAAAGCATCTATTGCATTAGACTCTTCATTAGCTGCTCAAGCATTGAAAGATTTGGAATTTGTAAAATACATCACAAATAGTAAATTCTTAAATGCCGTTACAAAATAATTACAGGAGTACTTGAAATTGTAAAAATATTTTTGAAAAAGATTATCTAAAAAGTCAATAAATCAAAAAAGGTGGTTGTGTTAACGACATCGACTTGTTAGGTAATCTTTTTCTTTTTTATCCGTTCTTACTTCTTCGTATCTATTTTTTATCTATCTGCGTGCAAATTAAAAATTTTCATGTACCTTTGTAAATATCTATAATGTATACAGAAAATGAAATCTTCTCTTATAAAATTTGTAAAGGCATTTCTTCCGTTAATTTTTGGATTATTCATATTTTGGTTGATATTCCGCAAATTGGATTTCAGAGAAATTATAGCTATCCTCAAACAAGACGTTGATTTCCGAATTATAGCGCTTTCACTTCCATTTGGTTTAGTTGCTAATATTATACGTGCCTTTCGTTGGGATTTACTCATTCGTCCTTTAAATTATAAGGCACGAAAAATAAATTTAATTTACTCGGTTTTAGGTAGTTATGGAGTAAATTTGGTTTTTCCCCGTTTAGGAGAAGTTTGGCGGTGTACTATAATGGCGCGCTATGAAAAAATTCCTTTCACCAAACTTTTTGGAACATTAATTACCGACCGATTGGCCGACACTTTTGTAGTCGGCTTAATTGTCATAGCAGCAGTTATTATGAATGTTCCTTATTTTGAATCCTTTTTTGTGCAACATCCTGAATCTCTGGACATTTTTAATGCAATCCTGTTTTCTTCCTGGACCTATATAATAATAGGAGTTTTGGGATTGTCGATATGGATTATATTCGGTATATTCAAACATCATACATGGATTAAGAAAACGAAAAAAATACTTTTCAATGTTTGGGAAGGAATACACAGTATTACCGGTATGAAAAAAAAATGGTTGTTTTTATTATATACCTTACTTATTTGGCTGGGATACTTTTTATATTTTTATATTTGTTTCTATGCATTCAATTTCACGAAAAATTTAGGATGGAACTGCGGACTGATTGCCTTTGGGATGAGCAGTTTAGCGGTAGTAGTTCCGGTTCAGGGAAGTATCGGTCCTTGGCATGCTATGGTAATCGCCGTATTAATGGGATTCGGTTTGAGTTTAGATAATGCCGGCGCTTTTGCATTTTGTGTACATACTATTCAACAACTGATCTTTACAGCCGCTTTCGGGTTATTCGGCGTTTTAGCATTGCCGGTTGTAAATAGAAATAAAAAAAGGTATGGATAAAAAAGCTTTTGACGCCCTGTTATTTTTGAAGGTGCAATCAATTATATCATTATTGATGCAACGGAAGGCGTTGTCGTTTAAGGAGGCATTACATTATTTATATTCTTCCGAATTGTACCGGCTACTTGAAAAAGAGGAAACAAAAGTATGGCATTATAATCCTGTGATGTTACTTGATTTAGTAGAGAGAGAAAAAGAAACTCATCATTTAACCCTTCCCGATTATGTCTGATATTGATAAGTTTATTATATTCTGTCTGGAAAGTTATAAAAGTGCGATGAACCTAAACGGTCAACAGGCACTCGAAGATTTTGAAAATTATGATGTTTTTTCCTATCTGAACGATGGATTTAATGTGCTTCATACTCAAGGCAGAAAATATCTCGTGGTTGATATTAACGATTATATTGCACATAGAAGATGAAACTATATCATGGTAGCCCATTCAGAATAGAACGACCTGAAATTCTAAAAAGCGAACGGTTTTTAGATTTCGGTTGTGGTTTTTATACTACAACCAATAAAGATCAGGCAACACGTTGGGCTTTAATAAAAAAAAATAGAACAAATGCTAAAAACAGCTTTTTAAATATATATGAAATAGAAGATTCTCTTTTTTTCGATAAAGAAATTAATTTGCGTGAATTTGTCGAAGTTGATCGTTCGTGGCTCGAATTTGTTATGGCCAACCGGCAGGGAGAAGAAATGCATAATTATGATTTGGTCAAAGGGGCTGTTGCCGACGACACCTTATATCAAACATTTATATTATACGAATCCGGAATTTTATCCGTCGAAGAAACTATAATACGTTTGAAAGTACATACAAAAAAAGCAATAAAAAAATTAAATTTTGCGGAAGCATTTAAATTATCAATATAAAATAAAAATAACATGGAAAACAGTATTTTGAATCTCAAACCTTCCAATGTTTGGAAGCATTTTTATGAACTGACCCAAATTCCACGTCCTTCCGGACACGGAGAAAAAATTACAGCTTTTATCGAAAATTTCGGTAAAAAATTAGGTTTGGAAACCATTCGCGATGCGGCTAATAATATCTGTATTCGCAAACCGGCTACTCCGGGTTATGAAAACCGGCAAACCATTATCCTGCAATCACATTTGGATATGGTACCGCAAGCCAATTCGAATATTCAATTCGACTTTACCAAAGATCCTATTCAAGCGTATGTCGACGGAGATTGGGTGAAAGCAAAAGGAACGACTTTAGGGGCAGACAACGGAATTGGCGTAGCAACAACAATGGCCATCCTTGAAGCGACCGATTTGAAACATGGCCCTTTAGAAGGTCTGTTTACTACCGACGAAGAGACCGGAATGTACGGAGCGTTGGCCATTCGACCGGGATTTATCAAAGGAAAAATCATGTTGAATCTGGACTCCGAATTGGACGGTGAATTATATATCGGTTGTGCAGGAGGCGCAGATGTGACAGCTCAATTCCAATACAAAGATGAAGAATGGATTCCCAAAGAAGACGTGGCGATTAAAGTTTCGTTGACCGGATTGAAAGGCGGACACAGCGGCGTGGATATTCATTTGGGAAGAGCGAATGCCAACAAATTAATGTTTCGTTTCCTTAAAGACGCCTTATCGACTTACGACATTCGCCTCTCTTCCGTTTCAGGTGGTTCGCTGAGAAATGCTATTCCACGCGAAGCATTTGCCGTTATCGTTGTAGATGGCAAAGAAAAATACAAACGAATTGAAGAGATGGTAGCCGGTTATGAAGAATTGTTCCGAAAAGAATTTGAAGGCATTGAAGATAAGATCGAATTTAAAACCGAATTTATCGACGTCACGCCTGAAATTAAATTGATCCCGAAAGATATTCAAACCCGCTTGATTCATGCAATTACGAGTTGCCCCAACAATGTAATCAACTACTTTGCAGAAATTCCGGATACGGTCGAAACTTCTATTAACATGGCCATCGTACAGTCGAGCAAGGGTTTGTGCGAAATTAAGTTTTTAGCGCGCAGTTCTTCCGAAAGTAAGAAAAAAGCTATTTGCAGCAGTATCGAAAGCGTGTTTACATTGGCAAAAGCCGATTTTGTAGAAACAAGTAACAGCTATCCGGGTTGGGACCCGAACCCAAAATCAGCGATTTTGTCTGTTATGGAAAACGTTTTTGAAAAGCAACGAGGCGAAAAACCGAAAGTAGAGGTTATGCACGCAGGATTGGAATGTGGCATCATATTATCTAATGTACCGGGATTGGACACGGTTTCTTTTGGACCTACCATTAAATTTCCTCATTCTCCGGATGAAAAAGTGGAAATTGCAACCGTACAAAAATTCTGGGATTATCTAACAGCAATATTAAAATAAATAATAAAAATGATGAAAAAATTCACTTGGCTAATATTATTCGTTTGGATCTTAGCAGCATGCAATGAATATACAAATGTTACAGAAGTTGTTGAGCCTTATACATATACAAGGCAAATCTCTGTTAATAGAGAAGATTGGAGACGGATACAAGATGAAAATAATCCGGGAATCTATCATTACTGTCAAGTTAAGGAGACGAATTTAACAGATTATATCTTTGATAATGGGGTGATGCAAGCTTTTTTGTATGACAGGGGTACGATGTCTCCTTTGCCTTTCAGTGATTTTGTGAACGATGAAAATAAGTATTATGGAGAAGAACATTTTACAGTGGAATTTCAACCGGGATATGTTACTTTCATTTTGAAAACAGATTATAACACAGGGCTTCCTTATTACAATTATTATGATTTTATGATCCGGTTTCTGTGGTAAAATATTTTTAGAATTCTGTTACAATAGAATTAATATCCGGAATCATTTTTTTCTATTCAAATCGTTTATTTATTCGTCTTGAAATAGTACTTTTGTACCGGATTTTCAAAAGATTTTTTATAAACTCTCTGTAAATTTATTTTTTTATGGCAAAAATAACCGTAATAGGCGCAGGAAACGTAGGTGCAACCTGTGCAAATGTGCTTGCATTCAATAAGATTGCTGATGCAGTAGTGATGCTTGATGTAAAAGAAGGAGTGGCTGAAGGAAAAGCAATGGATATGCTGCAAACGGCTCAAACATTAGGATTTGAAACAAATATCATTGGTGTTACGAATGATTATGCGGCTACGGCCGGTTCGGATGTAATTATTGTTACTTCGGGAATTCCCCGCAAACCGGGAATGACTCGTGAAGAATTAATCGGTACGAACGCAAATATTGTTAAAAGCGTGGTTTCTCAATGTTTAACTTACTCTCCGGCTGCCGTATTTATCATCATTTCCAATCCGATGGACACGATGACTTACCTTACCTTGAAAGCGACCGGTCTTCCTAAAAACAAAGTGATTGGGATGGGTGGCGCTTTGGACAGTTCCCGTTTTAAATATTATTTGCGAATGGCGCTAAACGCTAATTCTTCTCAAATAGACGGGATGGTAATCGGGGGGCATGGCGACACGACAATGATACCTTTAACACGCTTAGCGACTTCTAATGGCGTTCCGGTTTCCGATCTTTTAAATGCTGTTGCGCTGGATAAAGTGGTTGCCGATACGATGGTAGGAGGCGCTACCTTGACCAGCCTGCTGGGTACTTCTGCATGGTATGCTCCGGGAGCGGCCGGCGCTTATGTGGCCGAATCTGTTATCAAAAATTATAAGCGCTTGATTCCTTCTTGCGTTTATCTGGAAGGAGAATACGGACAAAACGATATTTGTATCGGCGTTCCTGCTATTATCGGGCGTAATGGCGTTGAGGCAATTGTAGATGTTAAGTTGAATGTGGAAGAAAAAGCGCTGTTTGAAAAAAGCGCAAATGCTGTTCGCAAAACCAATGATGTTTTGAAAGAAATCAATGCACTTTAAGAGTTGTTCGGAAATAAAATTGTACCAATAATACATAATCCGATCTTACAAAGCAAAGCTAACCGGTTTTAAAAACCGATTAGCTTTCTTCGGCTGAAGTCTTATCTTTTTGGCAGCAGCAGGTGCATGTACTATTGTCGCATTTTTTCTCCGGCTTTGTCTTTTCAGTTCTAAAAAACCGGAACAGTTTATATCCTACCCATAAAATACAGATCAGCAGAATAATAAAAACAATAATAGCTTGTCCGTTCATATAAATATATTTCCGATTTGATAGATACAGAAAGCGGCTATCCATGCCATAGCAGTTGTATAGAAAGCGGTAAATAAAGCCCACCGGAGACCGGCTTCCCTGCGGATGGCAACTAATACGGCTATGCACGGGAAATAGATCAATACGAATACCATAAAAGAATAGGCGACGAGCGGAGTAAATGATTGTTCTTTCAATTTTGTTTTTAAATCAGCAGATGTTTCGTCGGCATTTAAATCGGATTGATACAAGACGCCCATCGAACTGATTACGATTTCTTTAGCTCCCATTCCGGTGAGAATACTCACTCCTATTTTCCAATCGTAACCCAATGGCGCAATAGCCGGCGCTATGAAATGTCCAAAACGTCCGATGTAAGAATTTTCCATCCTTTCGGCCTCTTTGTCGATTAATAACCGGTTTTCCTGTTTCTCTTTTATTTCATCCGTCAGCGTAAAGTCTTGTCGTATTTGCTTTATTTGAGCATCATAATCTTTCGAATAATTGACATTTCTTGGAAAATAGCCCAAAACCCAAATCAAAATGGAAGCCGTCAGAATGATGGTTCCCATCTTGGACAAATATTGGACGCTTTTATTCCATGTGTGAGCGCCCAAGTTTCGCAAGGTTGGCAAACGATAGGGAGGTAATTCCATTACAAAAGGAATATCCCGTTTTTGAAATAAAATTTTATTAAATAATATGGCCATGACCGTAGCAAGTAGGACTCCTATGGCGTATATGCTAAGCATAATCAGTCCCTGATTTTTTTCAAAGAACACAGAAATCAGCAATATATAGACCGGCAGTCGGGCGCTGCACGACATAAATGGAATAATCAACATGGTAAGCAATCGGTCTTTTCGATTTTCTAATGTTCGAGTAGCCATTATAGCCGGAACATTACACCCAAATCCCATCAACATAGGAATAAATGATTTTCCGTGCAGTCCGATTTTGTGCATTAGTTTGTCCATAATGAATGCGGCGCGCGCCATGTAGCCGGTGTCTTCCATCAACGAAATGCAGAAAAACAGGATGAGTATGTTAGGCAAAAATACAATTACGCTTCCCACACCTCCAATAACGCCTTCGGTTAACAAATCGCGTAATATTCCTTCGGACATTGTTTCTTGTATCCAATTATTCAAATAATTTACAGCTGATTCAATCCAATTCATAGGGTAGCTGCCCAGCGAAAATGTTATTTGAAACATCAACCACATGAAAATAATAAACAAGGGGATTCCTAACCATTTATTGGTCAGTATATTGTCTAATTCATATCCTTTGATGTTTTCATTTTGCGCCGACGTTTGATAGGTTTCTTTTAATGCTCCGCGAATAAAAGCATATTTGGCGTCGGCGATAATTGTTTCGATTTTTGTATTGTATTTACTCTCCAAATCAACAATTTCATTTCCGACAATCTTCATCAAAAGGTCCGTATTGGGAAGAAGAGTAATTTGTTCTCTGAAATTTTTATCGTTCTCCAATAATTTGATTGCTACATACTGTGCGTGGAATTTATCGGTAAGCATGTTATTTTTTTTTACTTCCGCTTTTATCCGGTCAATGGAGTGGTTGATATCTTCTCCGTAGTTAATATGTATATGTCTGTAAACGGTTTCTTTTTCTTCGTATATTTCAATAACTTTATCTATCAGTTCATTAATTCCTTTCCCCTTGGATGCTATGGTAGGAATGACAGGTATTCCAATCATTTTTCCTAAATATTCATAGTCGAATTTATCTCCTTTTGCATTCAATTCGTCGTACATATTCAAAGCGATAACGACTTTGATGTTCATATCGATCAGTTGAGTTGTCAGGAATAAATTTCGTTCCAGATTGGAAGAATCAATCACATTAATTACGACATCCGGCATGGTTTCGGTGAGATGTTTTCGGACATATAATTCTTCGGGCGAATATTCCGAAATAGAATAAGTACCGGGTAAATCGGCAAGATCAATTCTATATCCGTTTTTGGAAAAATGTGCGGTCTTTATATCTACTGTTACTCCGCCGTAATTTCCGACTCGTTCCTGTTTTCCGGTAGCATAATTGAAAAGGGTTGTTTTTCCTGAATTGGGATTTCCGACTAAGGCAACTTGTATTGTTTTTCCTTTTTTCTTTACGATCCGGTTGATTTCGTCGACAGGGAGCGTTCCTTCATACGATTGTGTTTCAAATGTTTCGTCTTCCCCGACTACTTCTATCATAAGCGCTTCACTCGTTCGCAATGATACCCTGTAACCCATTAATTCGTACTCTATCGGGTCTTGAAACGGGAAAGGCGCTTTTTTTATAACTTTTACCCGTGTTCCATAGACAAATCCCATTTCTGTGATTCGTTTACGAAAAGCGCCATATCCCTTTACTTTTGTAATGATTGCTGTTTCTCCAATAGCAAGATCGGATAAATATCGCATTGTGTCTTTCCGAATTTCCATAACTGCTCTTGCATTTTGACAACAAAAGTACCAAAAAAGGTTCAGTATAGCAATCCCTTCGTATAGGTAATTCTTACTTGTATAAATCCCTATATGTTGTTACTGTTTTTATCATGGCGAGTTTTTTACTCGCCATGATAAAACTGTTTTCAGTCATTATACGTTGGAAGATGGGAATATTCTTTTGCATAACGCATCATTTGTTCTGCGTAACCTTCTGTGTAATTAATCTTTACATCAACAATATTTCCGTCGGCGTCTTTTGTTGCTTTGTAAACAGGATTGACGAATCCTTTGTATGGAGCAATGTTCAGTTTGCGATATCGTTCCAATATTTCTTTATGTAGTTCGGGATCGACTTTCACTGCATAGCGTTCTACCAAGTCTTTTGCCCTTTCAAAATCTCCCTCCGATTTAATTCGTTGAATTTCAGCTAATAATTCACCTACTAATGTACGCATTTTATCATAATCGTTGATAACGACAACTGTTTTTCCGTTCTCTTTTTTCAATTCGATTACATTGTCTTTCCGACCGTGATCGAATATCCAACGGGCTATTAAGGCTCGATTACGCATGTGCGCTTCTTCAATTTCCTTCCCTAATTCGATTCGAGACAGTTGAGTCATCAAACCATTCATGATGTATTTGTAATATTCGGCCTTATAAGCTTCTTTATTATCTAATAAACCCAATTCGATCATTTTAGGATCAGCAATATAATACAATCCGAACAAGTCGGCACGCGCTTCTTCGATGGTCGAACCAAAGACTTTCAAAGCGTCCTGATCCACTCCCGGAAGTAATTGCCCTGATGCATGGCCCAAACATTCGTGTAAATCGGTATGAAGATTATCCGTTTGTGAGCCGTATTTTATCATCAATTCTTTTTCGTAGGAACAACAAACAAATTCATCGTTAAATCCACTTCCAGCAGCGGCTTTATCGTAGGCTTCCGTTATGTTGGTAATTGTTACGGATTTAGAACCGAATTCTTTACGAATCCAGTTGGAATTAGGAAGATTGATTCCGATAGGAGTTGCCGGATAACAATCGCCTCCCAGAATAGTGGCGGTAATTGCTTTGGCGCTAATACCTTTCACTTCTTTTTTCTTGAATTGGGGAGCAACCGGCGAATGATTTTCAAACCATTGCGCATTTTCGCTGATGATTTTTGTTAATTTAGTCGATTTCAAATCTTTGAAATTAACGACAGACTCCCAACTTGCCTTAATTCCCAATGCATCTCCGTACGATTCGGTAAATCCGTTAACAAAATCTACTAATGATTCGGTGTCTTTTACCCATTCGATGGAATATTCGTCATATTTTTTCAAACAGCCGGTTTTATAATATTCTACCAATAAATCAATTACTTTTTTTTGTTGTACATTTTCCGCATATTTGGATGCTTCTTCCAGCCAATAGACTATTTTTTCAATAGCGGGAGAATACAAGCCGCCGACTTTATAGACTTCTTCCGTTAATTTTCCGTCTTTTTTCACCAAACGGCTGTTTAATCCGTACGGAACCGGTGAATTGTCTTTTGGATCTTTCATGGAATTATAGAAATTTTCTACTTCTTGCTGGTTCACTCCCTCTCCGTAATAATTGTTGGCAGAAGCCGCTATCACGTCCAAACGACTGTCCTGATTTACTTTTTTTGCATAAATCGCAGGATCGAATATTACCGGAGTAATTTCGGCTATAAAAGCGTCTATCGATTGGTTTTCACGGACAGGAACAACAGAAGCGGGAAGGTTTTTCACTGCTTGAGAGAAAAATTCCTGAGAAAATCCGGGCAAGAATTTTTCTTCTCCGTAATGATGATGAATCCCATTGGAAAACCAAACTCTTTTCAGATAAACAACAAATTCTTCATAATCTTTATCCGCCTTATCTCCTGCATAATTAGCATAGATTGCTTCCAAAGTTCTACGAATAGCCAGATTGTAACGATTGTTTTGATCGAATAAAATATCGCGTCCCTCCAACGCGGCTTCATTCAAGCAGTAAATCAATTTTTTTTGATTCAGGGAAAGACTGTCCCAATCGGTTACCTGATAACGGAGAATGCCTAAATCGGCAAATTGCTCTACGTTGTAGTTAAAATCCTTTTTTTCACTTGTACAAGAGAAGTACATCAGAGTTGTCAGCATAAAAATAAATGTCTTTTTCATAATTTAAATCATTTTATATATTTCTATTCAGGAATATTTCCGGAATTTGTTGCTTTTTTCGCAAAAGTACAATTTTATTTTGGAATTACACTATTATGTATTGTTTAACGTCAGGCAGCGTTTCTACTTTTGTTGTCTAAAAAGGCCGGTTGTATTCGCAAATACAATTAGGCGTTTTAGAAATCGCTGGCGTTTGGTTTGCAAACCGGCATTGAGTGCAAGCATTTTATCGGCAAGCGAGGTGACAACTAACAAAGAGTTGCAACTCCTTGTTATTAAACGTGCAATCCGCATCTTGTTCTCCATTGATTGAAACTTATAAGATATTAGATTAAAGCACGGAAGTAATTATTTAAAAATCCGTGTTCTAATGGGCAGTCAAGTTCTTTCGCCCCTTCACCCTTTCACGTCCCCTGTAAAATCATTACAAATTATTTATTTCGCATCCCTTATTCGTTTGTGTGTAATGTCGAAAATTTCATGTAGCTTTGTACTTCTATTATATAATAATAATGAAAAAGAATATATTATTGATCTCTGTTGCTTTGTTTTTCTATTCCAATGTATTGTATTCACAGGAACAGACAGATAGCATTGTATCTCAAACGCAAAAAAAAGAAAGGGAGTTTTCTCCTAAACAACTGATTTTACCGGCTTCTTTGTTTACAATTGGAGCGTTGGGACTCGGAAATAATTATGTAAAGTCTATTAATGAGGATATTAAGCGAAAAGTTGCCGGATTTCGTTCCGATTACACAAAAGCAGATGATTATATTCAATACTTACCCGTAGTTTCTGTTTATGGATTAAGTATTGCAGGAGCGAAACCCAAACATGATTATATTGATCGGACGCTTATTGTAGCCACTTCTTATTTATCTATGGGCATCATTGTAAATAGTTTGAAATATACCATTTACTCTCCTCGTCCTAATTTCCACTCAAATAATTCTTTTCCGTCCGGTCATACCGCAACTGCTTTTATGGGCGCCGAACTTGTGAGGCAAGAATATTGGGATGCTTCTCCGTGGTATGGGATTGCGGCTTATTCGGTAGCGGCAAGTGTTGGATTGATGCGGATTTATAATGAAAGTCATTGGGCTACGGATGTCCTCGCCGGCGCCGGCGCAGGAATTTTGAGCGCCCGGATAGGATATTGGCTCTTGCCTTTCAACAAACGGTTAACAGGTCGGGGAAAAACGATTGCTTCGCGATTAATAATCGCTCCTTATTATATGAAGCAACAAGGAGGAATTGGACTATCGTATCAATTTTGATCCCTGTTTTCAGCTTGAATTTATGCAGCCGTGCAAAAATCTGTTTTTTATTATTCCGATAAAAAGCGTTAACTTTGTAAAGTTTACTTCAAAATGGTGTAAATGCAAAAACAAAGTAAGAAACGCTTGCGTTTTTGAATAGAGATAGAATGAATAAAGATTTGAGTTTTAATGAAATAAAAGGCAATATTCAATCGAAAAAATTTATGCCTGTATATCTTTTCCAAGGAGAAGAAAGTTATTATATCGACTTGTTGACCAATTTGTTAATAGCATTTGTACTGGATGAGTCGGAACGGGATTTTAATCAAACCATTGTATATGGAATGGAAACGGATGTAGCCACAATTATCAATGCTTGCCGGCGGTATCCGATGATGGCCGAACGACAATTAGTGGTTGTAAAAGAGGCGCAAGGATTGAAAAACATTGACGATTTGATTTATTATGTTAAAAATCCTTTAAAATCAACTGTTCTCGTTATTAATTATAAATATGGAAAGTTGGATGGACGAAAAAAATTGTCCGGCGAAATAGCTAAAACAGGTATTGTATTTGAATCCAAGAAAATATACGAAAATAAGATTCCCAATTTTATCATTGATTATTTATGCAAGAAACAAATTGGCATTGAAATAAAAACAGCGCAAGTCCTGACCGATTATTTAGGCAATGATTTAAATAAAATTACCCATGAATTGGATAAACTTTCGATTGCGTTGCCGGTTAATCAAAAACGAATTACAGAAGATTTAATTGAGAAAAATATCGGCATTAGCAAAGAGTTCAATAATTTTGAACTGCAAAAGGCCATTGCTTTCCGCGATGTAGTAAAGGCTAACCGGATAGCGTTTTATTTTGAACAAAATCCTAAAAATAATCCGCTGATACTCACTCTTAATGTATTGTTCGGTTTCTTTGTCAACCTGATGATTTGTCAGTTTGAAAAAGACCAATCCAAAACCCGACTGATGCAGATATTAGGTTTTAAATGGGATATACAAATAACGGATTATATGGAAGCGATAAAAAATTACAAACCCATTAAAACAATGAAAAATATCACGCTCATCCGCGAGTACGACGCCAAAGGGAAAGGCGTTGGCAACAGCTCTGTACCGCAAGGAGAATTGCTCATCGAACTATTATATAAATTAATGCATTGATATTAATTTTTTTTTGTACTTTCGTAAACTATTTTTACAACCTTAAAAACAGAGAGAATTTTAAGATATAAAATAATTTGTAAAATATTTTACACAATAATCTATTAGAAATGAGAAAATGGCGTATAGAAGATTCTGCCGAACTTTATAACATATACGGTTGGGGATTGGATTATTTTTCTATCAACGAAAAAGGACATATTACGGTTGCTCCTAAAAAAGGAAGTGCAACTGTTGATTTGAAGGAATTAATGGATGAACTGGTTCTTCGCGATGTGGCGGCGCCCGTATTATTACGCTTTTCCGACATATTGGATAATCGTATCGAAAAAATTTCCAATTGCTTCAAAACAGCAGCGGAAGAATATAATTATACCGCGCAAAACTTCATTATTTATCCGATTAAAGTGAACCAAATGCGCCAAGTAGTGGAAGAAATTGTCAGTCACGGAAAAAAATTCAATATCGGTCTGGAAGCCGGATCAAAACCGGAACTTCATGCAGTACTCGCAATCAACACGAGTTCAGAGTCTCTGATTATTTGCAACGGATACAAAGATGAAGATTATATTCAATTAGCGCTTTTAGCGCAAAAAATGGGGAAAAGAATTTTCATTGTCGTAGAAAAATTAAACGAATTAAAATTGATTGCCGAACTTGCAAAAAAGATGAAAATCCGCCCCAATATCGGCATTCGCATTAAATTGGCAAGTGCCGGAAGCGGAAAATGGGAAGAATCGGGCGGCGATGTCAGTAAATTCGGTCTTTCTTCCAGTGAACTTTTGGATGCACTTGATTTTCTGGAAAAAAATAAAATGGAAGATTGCTTGAAATTGATTCATTTTCACATCGGTAGCCAAGTAACCAAAATCCGCAGAATCAAAAATGCTTTACGCGAAGCCGCTCAATTCTATGTTCAATTGCGTAATTTAGGTTATGCCGTAGAATTTGTGGATATTGGCGGCGGACTGGGAGTCGATTACGACGGAACTCGGTCTTCCGGCAGCGAAAGCAGCATGAATTATTCTATTCAGGAATATGTCAACGACTCTATTTCTACCCTGGTAGACGCCTGCGTCAAAAATGACGCGCCACAACCGAATATTATTACCGAATCCGGACGTTCGTTAACCGCCCATCATTCCGTATTGGTGTTCCAAGTGCTGGAAACAACTACTTTGCCGGAATGGAGCGAAAATGAGGAATTGCCGGAAAATGCACACGAACTGGTAAAAGAATTATATAAACTTTGGGACGAAATGAATCATCCCCGCCTAATCGAAACTTGGCACGATGCTCAACAAATCAGAGAAGAATCACTGGATTTATTCAGTTTGGGAATGTTGGATCTGGTAACACGAGCCCAAGTCGAAAAATTATATTGGTCTATTGCGCGAGAAGTATACCAAATGGCGATGAATATGAAACATGCGCCGGAAGAACTCCGCAAAATCTCTAAAATGTTGCCGGATAAATATTTCTGCAATTTTTCATTGTTTCAATCCTTACCCGATTCGTGGGCTATCGACCAAGTGTTTCCCATTGTTCCGCTTTCTCGTCTGGATGAAAAACCTCATCTGACAGCTACTTTGCAAGATATTACTTGCGATTCGGATGGAAAAATTGATAATTTTATCAATATGAAAAATTATACCTATCATTTGCCGGTACATTCTCTAAATAAAAAAGAACCTTATTATATAGGCGTTTTTTTAGTTGGCGCTTATCAGGAAATATTGGGCGATTTACACAATTTGTTTGGCGACACAAATGCAGTTCATATTTCGGTGAATAAAGACAGTTACCAAGTAGAACAAATCATAGATGGAGAAACAATTGCGGATGTTTTGGAATACGTACAATACAGTCCCAAAAAATTAGTCCGTACCGTCGAATCTTGGGTAACTTCTTCTATGAAAGAAGGAAAAATCTCGGTAGAAGAAGGAAGGGAGTTTTTATCAAACTATCGCTCAGGACTTTATGGTTATACTTATTTGGAATAAGGCGAAAAAAAAATGACAGAAATTTCAATGCTTTATGCTTCTTTTTTTTCTTAAAAATAGATCGTTATGAAAATAGTTTCGTTCAATCTGAATGGCATTCGTTCGGCAATTAGTAAAGGCCTTTTCGATTGGCTGGAAAAAGAAAGTCCGGATGTTTTTTGTGTACAGGAAACCAAAGCGCAACCCGAACAAATTGATGCCATGACATTTAACAGTTTAGGATATAGCAACATCCTGCTTCATTCGGCGGTAAAAAAAGGATATAGCGGTGTCGGTATTTTCAGTAAAAAGAAACCGGATTATCATTCTGTGGGTATCGGTAATTCGTTCTTTGACAAGGAAGGCCGGCTTGTCAGGGCCGATTTCGACGACTTGACGGTTGTCTGTGTATATATTCCTTCCGGAACAACCGGAGAAGAACGGCAGGCGATCAAGATGGAATTCCTCGAAATTTTCACGGAATATTTATTGAAATTACGGAAAGAAAGGCCAAACCTTATTATTTGCGGCGATTACAATATTTGCCATAAACCTGTCGATATCAATCACCCCGAACGACATACAAAAGTTTCCGGATTCTTGCCGGAAGAACGGGAATGGTTTGATCAACTGATCGCTCACGGTTTTGTAGATTCTTTCCGTGAATTTAATAAAGACCCGAATCAATACAGTTGGTGGAGTTTCCGGGCCGGATCGCGCGAGAAAAATTTAGGTTGGCGAATTGATTATCATATTGTTACGGAAAGTTTGAAAAAACGTTTGAAAAACGCCGCTATTTATCAACAGATTGTTTTTTCCGACCATAGCCCTGTGATGCTGGAAGTGTAAAACCACGACAGCGGAAATAAAGCAGGGACACGACATGTCGTGTCCAATTCATCGTTCATCGTTCGTCCCTTACATTTGCGCGAGGCTATCTCAAAACCATAGTTCGACATAAGATGTCTCCGCTTGCGTAAGCAAGCGGAGACATGTCAAATTCAGGTTATCGGATACCTTTTTTTCCTGTATCGCGATTTATTTCTTGCACCCGACGCTAGACATATAGTACTTATTGATAGTGTTGCGAAGCGCGCCGGAGTTGCCGACACTCATATACCGACGCCATACGACTGTGGAGTTATCGACGCTACTCGACCAGAAGTTCGCGTACGTACAGTAACCTTCGGCGCTACCCGTAACAAGGGTGCCGACTAACAGCGCGTTAAAGCCTGTGCCGTCTGTCTTGCTGACTCCATATGTGTTTGTTGTAGTACCCACCGACGTAGGACTTTTCATCGATCGGGACCACCAAGTTCCCTCGGCATTTCCCCCGGCCGGACGCCAGCCGTTAAAATAGTCATACAAGTCATCCCATTCAAATGGCTCTGTTTGTGCAGAATAAAGACTCGGATTAGTTGCAATCTCTTTTTCCAGTCGATTCCAATCGTAATCGCTGGGGATTGTCCATCCGTCAGGACAAATCCCTTGACGATCGGAAGTTTTGAATGGAAACGCATTTACGGACTCTGTTGTTGCCGTACCGATATTGGCAGCGCCCCAAGTATATAATAAACCGTATTCGAGATGACCCCCAAAAATTGTTGGACTGCCGCCGGGATAATAATAAGAGACGGCGGTGTTATCATTTTTCATTTCCGCATTTACGCTGATTTCCTGTCTTAAATTTCCTTGCCATGTATAAGTAGAACGCAAGTTCTGAGTCATCCAGCATACGCCGTCGAATTTAGAGACCGTATAATCATTTCCTTCAGCGTCCCTTAAACCGGCAACAGGCGAACATTCGTCCCTATCGCCAACGGTAATTGTTTTTTGGAGCGTATATGATGATATATCATCACTTACGACACATTGCAAAATAAAAGTTTTAGCAACAGCCGGATTGTTTACAAGATCGTTATCGGTTAAAATGGAATTACGGAATTTAAGTTCCACCGTAGCGTTGTTTGTCAGGTTATCCTCCAAAAATGCAAGATCACCCGGATTCGGTTGAATGGTCCAAGAATAAGTAGGCGTATCTGTTCCGCCCAATGTTTCTACGGTATAGTAATTTCCGGTCAATGACAATCGTACTCGATCGGCATCCCGTCCGTTAGCAGGATCATTGTAAGCAGTCGCATTAATATCATATCCGGTAGCTCCGTTGATCCGGTACCAACCCTGATATTTACCCGGACTGGATAGCACCTCTTCCGACCAATCCGAATCGGAAGTCCCATTGTTGGACATCGCTTTTACACGAACCTCATAAGTTCGTTCGGTAGCATCATAAGGAACAAACAATACTTCCTGTCTGCTCCCTGAAGTCGAAACAACAGGATCATAATCCGTCGTCACAGATGTACCGTTTTCATCTTTCACCTTTACTTCCCACGAAAACCGCGCCGTATTGCTCATGTCGCCGTATGTGGAAGGCACATAAAACGTCACGCCCAATCCCAAGGCCGGATTGGAAAGGATCGTAACAAACGGATCGGTCGTAACCGGTTGCAAGGTACTGTTGTTGACAAGCGTTCGTTGAATAGGCACCCAAACGTTATCGCCCCAAACATAAACGCCTTTCCCTAAATAAAAGTCTTTGTTGGTGTTCCAAATCATGGCTCCATTTAAAGGATCAGTGCCGTTTAATTGCTGTGTTGTAGAAGTGAGTGAAATACGGGGCAAATAGAATCCGCCTGAATTACTTGTCGGCGCATCATCGTCATTTGCGTTCAAATCGAGCGTTGCAGCGGAATGTGGATCGGTTGTTCCGCCAATTCGTACTTGTGCATTTGCACTTGCTGTACTCAAAACGAAGAGCATCAGCGCTAAAAACATCATTTTTTGTTTCATGTTTAATAAAAATTTAAATTTTAATAATGTTATCTATTTTAGTTCCACGATTATGTTCTCTTTTTACCTGTTCAACCTGCTTCGTGGTTGAAAGCGTCGCTGTTTTTTTCGTTTGCCCCCAATCGCTTCGCTTCATTGGGGGTTATTTATATTGAAGACCTGCGGTCTTCCTTTTTTCATTTTACATTTTCTATTTTTCATTCTTAGTTCTTAGTTCTTAACTCTTAACTCTTAGTTCTCTATTTTCCGTTTCCGGTAAAGACAACCGGCTTTTATTAAACGATGAGAAAAATGATTTTTTGATTCGAAATAGTTGTCTTTACCTTCGACCGGAATAAACATAATGATATAAGGGGCGGTGTCAATTCTTAACTCATAACTCTTAGTTCTTAGTTCGCTTCCAGGTCCCTGAGAGAAGCGGTTTAAAAATAAGAAGCGTGGGACCTTCAACTTTATTTGACTTAGAGGTTCTCAACTACCCAACCAGACAAATAAGTTATGCCCACGCATCCAACGTGAGCGTTTACTTACTTATTCTTAATCTGGTTTGAAATTGTTGAGATTTCTAAGTTCAAGAATAAAAGCTAACGCTTTCTTAATTAAATATATAAAATTAAAATACTATCTGTTTCTTTCTGAAAAATGTTATTTTATATTTAAAACTCCGACAAAATTAGTAAGATTTTTTTTAAAAACAAGAAAATGCAGAGTAAATGTACAAAAAAATGAACGAGGAATTGGACACGACATGTCGTGTCCCTACCAATATTTTCGTGCGTTTGTCCTTACATTTGAAAATTTAATGTTACCTTTGCAACCATATTCGGTTCTCTATAACTGCTGCACAAGTAGTAGAGATTAAAAGGGAATCCTGTGAAAATCAGGGACTATCCCCGTAGCTGTAAGTTTCAGGAAAAGAGCGGTATATTTTTTGCCACTGTTGAGTTTTCCAACGGGAAGGTGTGTCGCCCGAAACAAGTCAGAAGACCTGCCTAATGTGATATACGGGAGCTTTCGGGTGAAAAGCAGAACAGATTTCATGTCTTTGCAAAGTTGTATCTACGTTTCTTCCCTTCAGTTTCTATTTTGTAGAACAAAGCGTAACATATAAATAAAAATGGAATTATTCATTATCAAACGGGATGGGAAAAGAGAAGCCTTTTCCATCGACAAAATCAAAAGCGCTATTATGAAAGCGTTTCTATCAGTAGGCAGTTTTGCCACTCAGGAAGTCATTACTAATATTCTAAGCAGAATAAGTATAGGAAACGACACCACTGTGGAAGAAATACAAAATCAGGTGGAAATAGCTTTGATGTCCGAGCGGTATTATGCCGTGGCGAAGTCTTACATGCTATACCGGCAAAAACATACTGAAGACAGAGAAGTCCGCGACAAACTCAAATTTCTGATGGATTACTGCGATGCCTCGAATGCAGCATCGGGCAGTAAGTACGACGCTAATGCCAATGTAGAAAACAAGAATTTAGCCACCCTTATTGGCGAACTGCCCAAATCCAATTTTATCCGTCTCAACCGGCGCATGCTTACCGACCGCATCAAAGAAATGTTCGGAAAAGAAGTCGCCGACAGATACATCGACTTGCTGAATAACCACTACATCTACAAAAACGACGAAACCAGCCTCGCTAACTATTGTGCAAGTATCACTATGTATCCGTGGCTCATTGGCGGAACGTCCTCTATCGGAGGAAATTCAAAAGCGCCTACCAACCTGAAATCGTTCTGCGGCGGGTTTATCAACATGGTCTTTATGGTATCAAGCATGTTGAGTGGAGCCTGCGCCACACCCGAATTTCTTATGTATATGAATTATTTCATCGGCATGGAATATGGTGAAGACTACTACCTGCACGCCGGAAAGGTGGCCGATTTATCGAAAAAGCAGCGTACATTGGACAAAGTCATTACCGACTACTTCGAGCAAATCGTTTATTCCATCAACCAGCCCACAGGAGCGCGTAATTTCCAAGCCGTTTTTTGGAATATTTCCTATTACGACCGCTATTATTTTGAAAGTCTGTTTGGCGAGTTCCGTTTTCCCAACGGTAGTCGGCCCGAATGGAATTCGCTCAATTGGTTGCAAAAACGATTCATGAAATGGTTCAACTGTGAGCGCACCCGTTCCGTGCTAACATTTCCTGTGGAAACAATGGCTTTATTGACCGAAAACGGTGACGCTAAAGATAAGGAATATGGTGATTTCACAGCTGAAATGTACTCCGAAGGACATTCGTTTTTCACGTACATCAGCGACAATGCCGACTCTTTGAGCAGTTGTTGCCGTTTACGTAATGAAATACAGGATAACGGATTCAGTTACACACTCGGCGCAGGTGGCGTATCTACCGGATCGAAAAGCGTATTGACCATCAATCTGAACCGCTGCATACAACATGCCACACGAAAGGGGCAACACTATCAATTTTTTCTTGAAGAAATCATTGATTTGGCACACAAAGTACAGTTGGCATACAATGAAAACCTGAAGTACATGTACGAAAAAGGAATGTTACCGCTGTTTGATGCAGGATATATCAATTTGAAACGGCAATACCTCACCATTGGCGTGAATGGCTTGGTGGAAGCTGCCGAATCGCTTGGAATAACGATTAGCGACAATCCTCAATATACCGCTTTTGTTCAGCAGATATTAGGACTAATAGAAAATGACAACAAAAAGTACAGAACGAAAGATGTACTGTTCAACTGTGAAATGATACCGGCGGAAAACGTCGGCGTGAAACATGCCAAATGGGACAGGCGGGATGGCTACACCGTGAATCGCGATTGCTACAACAGCTATTTTTATATTGTGGAAGACGGCTCGTTAAATGTTGTCGATAAATTCCGCTTGCACGGAAAGAAATACATTGAACATCTGACAGGAGGTTCTGCTCTGCATCTGAATCTCGAAGAACATTTGAGCAAGGAACAATACCGCCAATTGTTGCGCGTGGCGGCACAGGAGGGTTGTAACTATTTCACGTTTAACATTCCGAATACCGTCTGCAACGATTGCGGCCATATCGACAAGCGCCGGCTGAGCGAATGTCCGTCATGCCGGAGCAAAAATTTGGATTACCTCACACGCATCATCGGTTACATGAAACGCATCAGTAATTTTTCACAAAGCAGGCAGGAGGAAGCTGCACGACGTCATTATGCTTCGATACATCAATTATGATATTGTTTTTCAGGAAATACCGGACGAGGTAACACTGGCAGTCAACATTTCCTGTTGTCCCCACCGTTGTGCCGGTTGCCATAGTTCGCATCTTCAGGAAGACATCGGCGAAACATTGGATGAAAACGTTCTCTCCGTATGGCTCGAAAATTACGGAAACGCCATTACTTGCCTCTGCTTTATGGGCGGCGACGCCGAGCCGCACGAGGTCGAACGGCTGGCAGACTATATCAGAAAAAAAAACGACAGGATCAAAACCGCATGGTATTCGGGAAGAGCGAATCTGCCCGCTGATTTTTCCCTTGTGAATTTTGATTATATCAAACTCGGTGCATATATGGAACACTTGGGCGGATTAAACGCTCCCTCTACTAATCAACGCTTTTTCCGTATCGAAAAAGGAAAAATGATAGACAGGACAAGTCGTTTTTGGAAAATTTAGCGTTATCTTTACATTCGATTATGATAAAAAAATATTTTCCGGAAATCACTCGTAAACAGGAGGCCCAATTTGCGGCGCTATATGACTTATATACAGATTGGAACAGTAAAATCAATCTTGTTTCCCGTAAAGACGTCGAAAATTTGTACGAAAGGCATATTCTTCATTCTTTGGGCATTGCGAAAGTCATTCGTTTTACCGATCATTCGGCGATATTGGACGTCGGCACAGGCGGTGGTTTTCCCGGTATACCGTTAGCTGTTTTATTTCCGAAAGTTCGGTTTCTTTTGTTGGACAGCATTGGAAAAAAAATAAAAGTAGCGGAAGAAATCGCTAATCAAACCGGTTTGGAAAATGTAGAATGTTGTCATGCGCGGGCTGAAGAAGAAAAACGGAAATTTGATTTCGTTGTGAGCCGAGCTGTAATGCCTCTTTCCGATTTGGTAAAAATTACCCGGAAAAATATTATTCGCAAGCAACAAAATGCTTTACCTAACGGATTTCTGTGTTTAAAAGGTGGCGATCTACAAGCCGAGCTTATTCCGTTCAAAAGGAAAGTGATCGAATACGAATTGAGCGATTATTTTCAGGAGGAATTTTATACCACGAAGAAAGTAGTTTATTTGCCGGTTTGATAAGATAAAAAAGACGTTTTTCGGCCTTTTTTCTTCCTAATCTTTCTTTTTTTTGCCCCATATATTGATTTTTTGTCCCTTTATTTACAACTCTGTCCCTTTACCGAAATCTTAAAACCATTCTTTTTGAAGCAAATCTTTTTTGTTGTTTGTTTGTATAAAAAATAGGCATGAATATTTTATTCCGAACAAAACAATTAGAAAGTGTATTTTCGTTTGCAAGAAAAATAAAATTAGAAGATACTCGGTTAGAAATTCTTCCATTTCAATTTGAATCTTCTTTTAATGCAAACGAAATAATAACGATTCAAGAAAATCTTCCTCTTGATAAATTTAGCGAAGCGAAAGACGATTGCATAAGCGAAAACAAAACGTTCAGTTATTCTATTTTTACACCTTCGGGTGAACGTAAAAGGGATAAGGTCATTCTATTATTGCATGGCTTAAATGAACGTACATGGAAAAAATACCTTACATGGGCGGAGTATCTGGCAAAAACAACCGGTTTTCCGGTTATTTTGTTTCCTATTGCGTTTCACATGAACCGGACTCCATTATGGTGGATGAATCCTCGATTGATACGTCCTTGGGTTGAGAAACGAATAAAAGAATTTCCGGAATTAAAAAATTCTACTTTTGTCAACATTGCATTAAGTAGCCGGTTGTCGCAAGAGCCGCTTCGGTTTTATACCTCCGGTTTAGAGACAATATACAATCTTCAGCAATTGGTAAAAGATATAAAAAACGGGAAACATCCTCTTTTTAAGGAAGATACTTCCGTTCATATATTCAGCTATTCCATTGGAGCGCTACTCTCGGAAATCCTGTTGTTGGCAAATCCGGATAAATTATTTACAGACAGCAGATTATTCATGTTTTGCGGAGGTTCGATATTTAGTGAAATGAATGCGAATGCGCGCGATATTATGGACAGTGCAGCCTACGAGAAGATTCACAGTTATTATTTTCACGACTTTATAAAAAATACATCTCTTTCGGATTCTAATATTGCAAGTAATGTTGGGAAAGCATTTAAAGCGATGATTCGGCCTGATATACTAAGGAGTTACCGGGAGAATTTTTTTCAGCAAGCGGCCGATCGCATTCGGGCTATATCTTTAAAAGCAGATACTGTAATTCCTACGAGAGGACTTCTTGCTGCTATCGGAAAATTCTCGGATAAAATTGTTGAAGAAATGGATTTTCCGTATCCTTATTCCCATCAGTGGCCTTTTCCTCTTAATTCGAAGATTCCGGCGGAAGTGATTAATAAAAGCTTTGAAAGCGTGTTTAGCAAAGCTGCCGGCTTTTTATAATTGTCTCTTACGAATTTAGGGCTGTAACGTTTTCGCCAATTCTTCTAATTTCATCAATTCGTCCCTGTATTGAGCCGCTTCCAAAAATTCAAGTTTTCGGGCAGCTTCCATCATCATTTTCCGCGTTTTATCAATTGTCTTTTGCAATTGTTTCGGATTCATCATCTTCACTACCGGATCGGCTGCGATATCAAAGTTCGCCTCTTTTTCAATATAAAGTTTTGTGGCATTTTGGATCAAAGTAGATTGAGTTGTTTTCCGGATTTGTTGTGGAATAATATGGTTTTGTTCGTTATAAAGCAATTGTTTTTCTCTTCTCCGGTTGGTTTCATCAATTGTTTTTTGCATACTTTCCGTAATTTTATCCGCATAGAAAATAACCTTTCCGTTGATATTGCGGGCTGCACGACCTGCAGTTTGCGTTAATGAACGATGAGAACGCAAGAAACCTTCTTTATCCGCATCTAATATAGCTACTAAAGAAACTTCGGGCAAATCCAATCCTTCTCTCAAAAGATTAACGCCAATCAAAACATCGAAAATACCTTTGCGAAATTTTTCCATAATCTCAATTCGCTCAAGTGTATTTATATCCGAGTGAATATAAGCGGTTTGAATCCCTAATTTAGTAAAATAAGCGTTCAATTCTTCAGCCATTCGTTTGGTCAGAGTGGTCACTAACGTTCGTTCTTTTTTTTCAGTCCTTTGTTGAATTTCTTCCATCAGATCATCGATTTGATTAATACTTGGCCTGACATCAATAACCGGATCTAACAACCCTGTAGGGCGAACTAACTGTTCGGTTACGATTCCTTCACAGATTTGTAGTTCAAAATCGGCCGGCGTCGCACTGACGAATATCTTTTGAGGCGTGATCGCTTCAAATTCATCAAAAGTCAATGGACGATTGTCAACCGCCGCCGACAAACGGAATCCGTATTCCACCAGATTGACTTTCCGAGAATGATCGCCTCCGTACATCGCTCTGATTTGAGGAACTGTGACATGACTTTCGTCAATGACCGTTAAGAAATCGTTCGGAAAATAATCGATCAGACAAAAAGGCCGACTTCCCGCAGAACGTCTGTCGAAATACCGGGAATAATTTTCTATTCCCGAACAATAGCCTAATTCCCGAATCATTTCCAAATCGTAACTTACGCGTTCTTGCAAACGTTTTGCCTCCTGAATTCTTCCGATATTTGTAAAAAAACGAGCTTGTTCGCCCAAATCCGACTCTATTTCCTGTACTGCGGTATTGATCCGCTCTTGAGTAGTGACAAATAAATTGGCCGGATAAATATCATAATAATCAAAATTTTCTAACAAATGACTCTCAAGAGGATTGAATGTATAAATTTCTTCAATTTCATCTCCCCAAAAAACAACTCGTAAAGCCGTATCGCTGTAAGCTAAAAAAATATCGACTGTGTCGCCCATTACTCTGAAATGGCCGCGCGTAAATTCGATTTGATTGCGGGAATAGAGACTTGCGACTAATTTGCGCAAAAAGACATTCCGTGAGAAAGTCATTCCTTTTTTGATATGGATCACACTTTCTCGGAAATCGTTTGGATTGCCGATGCCATATAAACAGGAAACAGATGAAACAATAATAACATCTTTTCTTCCCGACAACAAAGCTGATGTAGCCGATAATCTTAATCGCTCAATTTCGTCGTTGATAGATAAATCTTTTTCTATATAAGTGTTGGAAACAGGAAGATAAGCCTCCGGTTGATAATAATCGTAATACGAAACAAAGTATTCAACAGCATTATTTGGGAAAAAAGTCTTAAATTCGTTATATAATTGAGCTGCAAGTGTTTTATTATGGCTTAAAACCAAAACCGGTTTATTCAACTCTTTGATAACATTGGCAATCGTAAAAGTTTTTCCCGATCCGGTCACACCCAATAACGTCTGATAAGGTAAATTTTGTTTTACGCCTTCTACCAATTCGATTATAGCTTGAGGCTGATCGCCGGTTGGTTGATAATCGGATATAAGTTCATATTTCATACGGATTGTGAATTATGTCGCAGACCCTGATTTTTCGCTATTCATTTATATTTCATCAATTAATGACCGGTTATTATACATTCGCAATGCCTGATTTCAATTCCCTAATAAGAAAGTGATATTACCCATAAAAAGCCTTACGGCAATTGCTAACAGGATGATACCAAAGAATTTACGAAGCATGTAAACACCTCCTTTTCCGATCAGCCGTTCGACTATCCGGATGTATTGAAGAACAAAATATACGATGATCATATTTAACAGTAAAGCGATAATAATAACGATCGACGAAAATTCCGCCTTCAGGGAAAGTAAAGCGGTAAACGCTCCGGGCCCTGCAATAAGAGGAAAAACAATCGGTATCATTGTCGCGCTTCCGCCCGGACTATCCATCTTGAATATTTCCACTCCAAAAGTCATTTCGCAGGCAATAACAAAGATGATTAATGAGCCGGCAACAGCAAAAGAGGTAACGTCAACACTGAATAATCTTAAAATACCTTCTCCCACAAAAAAGAATGATAAAAGGATAAAAAAAGATAAAGAAGACGCTTTTAACGGACTAAAAGTCTTGTTTTTATTTTTCAGATCTACAAAAATGGGTAATGAACCCGTTACATCAATGATAGCAAACAATACAATAAATGCACTGACTAAACCTTTAAAATCAAATTCCATAATCAATAAAAATAAATGTTTTTAATTATCAATGCAAAGCGCATTGTTCAATGTTTTCACAGCATCTACATATCTCTCGCGCAAAATTACAAATTGCATATTTACCTGTTTTAAGGATTGTCCAAAACATTCGATATTTATATTATTATCAAATAATGCTTTAGCTCCTTTGTATAAAAATCCGGGGTGAGCGATATTGGTTCCCATAGCGCAAACAATGGCTACCGGTTTGACGGTAAGCTGATAAACTAAGTTATTCATTTCTTTTAGCATTTTATATGCGCCCTGATTATCCCATATTACCATCGTTATACTATTGGCATTGGTCGATTTAAGGATATAACTAATATTATGTTTTTGCATGATTTGCATTACTTTCAAGTCGTAACCTACCTCGCCTACCATCAACGGGTCGTGCACTTCAAAGGCAATTACTTTATCAGTTCCGGAAACGATTTCGATTTTCGGTTGAGGGGAAACATAATCGTTCGAGATGATTGTTCCCGGATGATCGGGTTCGAACGTATTTTTAATACGAATTTTCACTCCCGCCAATTCCAACGGTTTAGCCGCTTTGGGATGAATTGCCTCCATTCCTATATCTGCCAACTGGTCGGCAATGATATAATTGGTTTTCCCAACCGGAATAGATTTATCCCTTCCCACCAGTTTCGGATCGGCGCTTGATAAATGATATTCTTTGTGAATGATAGCCTCATCGGCTTTTACATCCACCGCTATTTTACTAAAAGTGACTTCGGAATATCCCCGGTCGAAAGCGCGCATAATTCCTTCTGTCCCTTTTGTATAACCGGTTGCTATACAAAAAGTTTTTGAAAAGTCAATTCCCTGAAAAGCTTTATGAATTCGTTCGTCAATTGTTAACGATTCATTATCATTAAAACCGCAAAGATCAATAAAAATTGCATTAATTCCATGATTATTAAGAATATTTACCGAATTCCACGCAGAGTGCGCTTCTCCTAAAGAAGCTAAGATCTCCCTCGCTGCTGAATAGATATTACTTTTTTCAACATATCCTGATGCAATTACCTGATACATAGAAGAAAGATAGATCTTCGCCTGTTCGATACGATATTTAATAAAACGATTGGCTTCCGATAAATTTAATCCGATCGCATCAAATGACTTATTTATATCCAGTAATTTATTACAAAGATTATCTAAAGCGACTTCATACTCCTCATTGTTTAGAAATCGGGTATAAACACCCGGCTCGCCGGTCTTCTTGTGCTCCAATAACCAATTGGTTACATTATTATAGGCAGAAACCACAAAAATACGATTATACATATTTTTTTCAGTTCGATTTCGTTTAATAATATTATTCAAACAATCTCCGAACTGAGACATGGAAGTTCCGCCGATTTTCTCTACCGTTAACATACAGTGATTTTTATTTTTTTGCAAATTTACTACAATTTAATTGATTGCACAACTCTATGTTTTGCGCGGCTTTTGGCCGGATATAAATATTGATGAGTGCATTTCAGATTGGGGGACAGTGGAAATTGCACCCGCACTGATGAGAATGAAAAATAAAAAATATCCGGATGAATTATTGTTTTTTCAAAAAATCTCACTAATTTTGCGTGGTTTTTAAACAAAATTTATCAAATTTTTTATAAAGAAACAGATACTATTTTTAACATTACATATTAATTAAGAAAGCGTTAGCTTATATTCTTGCTTTCAGAAACTTCAACAATTTCAGTCCAGACGAGAATAAAGTAAGTGAGCGCTCACGTTGGATGCGTGGGCATGACTTATTTGTTTGGACAGGTAGTTGAAGACCTCTGAAAGCGGATAAAGTTAAAGTACCCACGCTTCATATTTTTAAACCGCTTCTCTTCGGGACTTAAGAAGCGAGTTAAGAACTAAGAGTTATGAGTTAAGAACTAAAAACTAAAAGTTAAGAATGGACGCCGCCGCTTGTATCACTATCGTTTATTCCGGTCGAAGGTAAAGACAACTTTTCATATTTCAAAAATCATTTTTCTCATCGTTTAATAAATGCCGGTTGTCTTTACCGGAGACGGAAAAACTTAAGAATTAAGAACTAAGAGTTAAGAACTAAGAACTAAAAGTTAAAAACTAAAAGTTGAGAATGGAAAATAGAGAACAGAGAAAAAAGCGAAGCCCTGAAAGGGCGATAATCAATAGCGATGGGCAACGCCCATCGGAAAAGGATTCCGTTTCATTTCAAAGCAGGCTGAAGGCCTGCCATCCAATAGAAAGCAATGTGTTTTTCCGGATACGAACGGAGCTTTCGCCGAACAAAGGAAAGCCGCAGGCCTTCAAGATAAATAACCCCCAATGAAGCG